>JAFPXW010000101.1 GCA_017394565.1 Oscillospiraceae bacterium
GAAGTCGACGTCCCTGTCAAAGTACTTGGCGGCGGTGTAGTGCGCCATGGTCTCCACCAGACCGAAGTCGATGTGGAAGGCTTTTTTGATCAGCTCCTCGCCGTAACCGGTGACGGCAGAGCTGCGGATGTTCAGCTTCGGGTTCTTGTCCTGATAGATCTGGCGGAGTTTCGCCGCGATGCGGTCAAGCGGCTGACCTTCGTTCGATGCGTAGTGGCTGTACAAAAGCCGTCCGTCCTCGGTGATGAGGACCAGCTTGGTCGTGGTCGAGCCGGAGTCGATGCCGAGGTATGCATCACCCTCATAAGTACGCAGATCCGCGTATTTCAGGTCGGTCGCCTTGTGGCGCTCGATGAAGGCGCGGTATTCGTCCTGATCCTTGAACAGGCGCTCGCCGGTGACGACATCGGACGCCGCCTGTGCGTTTTCGACCATGTCGAGCAGTTCCTGCGGTGTCTTGGGGGAATCCTTGCACTGCTCGGCGTACAGTGCAGAGCCGAGTGCAACGAATACGGGAGCCTGTTCGGGGAAGATCGCCTGTTCCGGCGTGAGTTTCAGTGTTTCCACAAACGCCTTGCGCAGACCTTTCTGGAAGGACAGAGGGCCGCCGAGGAACAGGATATTGCCCTTGATCTCGCGTCCCTGCGCCAGACCTGCGACCGTCTGGTCAACTACCGCGCGGAAAATAGACGCCGCCACATCCTCACGCGCCGCGCCCTGGTTGAGCAGCGGCTGGATGTCGGACTTTGCGAACACGCCGCAGCGCGATGCGATGGGATAGGTTCTGGTCGCCTTGAGGGAAGCCGCGTCCAGTTCATCGACGGTGATGCCGAGCAGCGTCGCCATCTGGTCGATGAAAGCGCCCGTACCGCCGGCGCACGAACCGTTCATACGCTGTTCCACGCCGCCCGTCAGGAAGATGATCTTCGCATCCTCGCCGCCGAGCTCGATCACGGTATCCGCCTGCGGAAAACAGGTCTTGACCGCCAGAAATGCCGCGTGTACCTCCTGCACGAAGGTCAGCTTGGCAGCGTTTGCAAGTCCCAGACCTGCCGATCCGGTCATGGCACAACGCATCTGATCGTCCGGAAATTTCTCCGCGATCGTGTGAAGCTGTTCCGAAACAGTTTCCTTCACCTTTGAAAAATGTCGCTGGTACGCGGAATGCAGGATCTCACCATTCTCGTTACAGACGACCGTCTTGACCGTCGTCGAGCCGACATCAATTCCCAAAGCGAACGTTCTCATGTACTTCCTCCAAACTTCTCTCTTCTCTGCTCTATGTCCAAAATCGCGCAAAACTGCGCCGATCTATGCTATCTGCTAAGTTAGTGCCCTATCTGCACGGTTTCGTTACACAAAAAATGACCGATTGTTCAATTCTTCCCGATCCGGTCAGAAAACGGATTTAAAACAGGCGATCCTCGTGGATCAGTCTGCCGTTTTCGAGGAACATTCTCGGCACACGCTTGGAAATGCCGCAGACGACCTCGTAGCCGATCGTTCCGTATACGCCTGCCACGTCGTCGGCTGTGATGGTTTCATCGCCGTCCGTTCCGATCAGGGTGACGACGGCGCCGATCTCTGCCTGTGGTGCATCGGTCACGTCGATCATCATCTGGTCCATGCACACTCTGCCGGTGATCGGGCAGCGCACGCCGCCGACCAGCACCTCGCCGCGGTTGGAAAGCTGGCGGCTGTAGCCGTCGGCATAGCCGATGGTCACGGTCGCGATGCGGCGTTCCGTCTTAGCAACATAAGTACGTCCGTAGCTGATGCACGCACCGGCTTCCACGGTCTTGATGTGGCTGATGCGCGAACGGAAGGACAGCACGGGTTCGAGTTCCAGCGGTACATTGAGTGCCGCGTTCGGCTTCAGGCCGTACATGATGATGCCGGCTCTGCCCAGCGTGCTTCTCGGCTGACTGCGGTAGAGGATGGCGGCGCTGTTCATGCAGTGGACATGGCGCAGCTTCGCGCCCTTGCTGCGCAGGTGATCCGCCACATGGAAGATGGTGTCCTCCTGCTTCTGGGTATACGCCACATGATCCGGTGCGTCTTCATCCGCGACCGCAAAGTGCGTGAACAAGCCCTCTACGGACAATCCGGTCTGGTTCAGGATCTGTTCGAGCTCCCAGTAGCACGCGGCAAGTTCCTCCGTCTGCACGCCGATGCGTCCCATGCCGGTATCGAGCGCGATGTGGCAGCGCACCGGACAGCCCGGCTGTGCAAAATCGCCCAGCGCTTTCGCATATTCGCCCGAAACAACGGTCTGGATGATGCGCTTTTCCGCCAGCATGGGGGCGCACTCCGGCGATGTATAGCCGAGGATCAGGATCTCGCCCTCCGGACAATAGCTGCGCACGCGCACCGCTTCCTCAAAGCTGGAAACCGCATAGAACCGCACGCCCAGCTCGTAAAGCCTGCGGCAGACGATCTCCTCGCCGTGTCCGTATGCGTCCGCCTTCACCACGGCACAGAACTCCGTTGTGTCCGCAAGGCGCTCCCGGATCTTCTCCACATTATGCGTCAGGGCATCGAGCGAGATCTCCGCCCATGCGCGCTGTCGATACTGCATGATGACTCCTTCTTTCTCTCTACATATTTTTATGTATTTAATTAATCGTTTTATCAGACCGCCTCAGAAACTTCCGGGGAGGTCTGTCGCCATGCTCCTTCTCGGTGATTACATTTCGTATAAAGCCTGAACAAAATTACGAAATTGGTATCGAAAGGGGAACAGAAATGTAAAAATTGCAAAAAATTATGCGTTTGCACTTGTGATTTTCATCGACCTGTGCTATAATGAAAGTACTTATAAAACGAACTTTCCGTCTGTGAGGTGTCTGAATGGCTCAGAATCCACTGTATCCACAGGCCGCGCCTGAACCAGAAACGCGGGAAAATGCGCTCTGTTTCAGCGGTCATCGGCCTGAGCGGCTGCCGCAGGGCGCGGTGCTTGCCGGTCTGCTGGATACGCTTCATTATTATATATGCGCTGCCGTGGAGCAGGGTTACACCCGATTTTATACCGGTCTTGCGGACGGCATCGACTATTATGCCGCCGACATCCTGTTCGGACTGCGGGTGCATGATCCGCGTATCCGCGTGATCGGCATTCAGCCGTGTCGGTTCGGGTATGACAAATTCTTTCATTCGCGCGGCTACAGTGTCACGCATCTCCGGCTGATGCAGGAGAATGTCGATGAGCTCATCGTCCTGCCCGGTTCTGCGTTTGACCGCGGCATCTTCCAGCGGCGCAACCGGGCGCTCGTGGATCATTCCTCCGCGATCATCGCAGTCTGCAGCGAGGGGCGTTCCGGTTCGCTTCAGACGTATCACTACGCACAGCAGCAGGGGCTTTCCTTCTGCCGGATCTTTCCGGAGCTTCCGGACGGGCAGATCCCCTCACCGGAGCTATGGCCGGTCGAGCGCTGCGGCATATGATCACCTGTGCAATATGCCATTCCTTATTATTATAACACTTCTTTCAAAAAAAAGCAAGTAGGCATCCAAAACTTTCAGAGCATTTTATTTTCACGTCAATGTGAAAACCAAGGAGGTATTTTTTAAATCATGGCAACCAAGAAGAAAAAATCGGGACACGTTGCGATCCCGTTCCTGCTGACACTCCTGCTGGGCATCGTTGGTATCGGCGGTATTGCGACATATCTGTTCAACAAGATCGGTCTGAACAAGGACCATATCATCGAATGGAACTCCGCTGTCAAAAAGCCGACAGCTGCCGACAACATGACCGTGCTGTTCATCCTGCATGAGGAAGCCGATCCCAAGCCCGTGACCTTCCTGACCGCGCGTCTGCTGCCGGAGCAGAAGAAGATCGTCTTCTTCTCC
The DNA here is from genome assembly GCA_017394565.1 of Oscillospiraceae bacterium. Classification (GTDB taxonomy): domain Bacteria; phylum Bacillota; class Clostridia; order Oscillospirales; family Ruminococcaceae; genus UBA3855. Next base: position 3,856 of record JAFPXW010000101.1, read on the forward strand.
TACCCTGCCACCATGCTGGCTCTTGTCGATGGCAAGCAGGCGACGCTGGAGGAATTCTTCAACGCCGGCGGCGCTTCCATGGTCGAAACCGCCATCGAGAACGAATCCGGCATCCATACCGACCGCTACGCCATTGTCGGTTCGGAGGGTTTCCAGAAGATCTGCAATATCTTTGGCGGTGTGTATTTTGTCGTTCCCAGCGGCATCAAGGGCTTCGCAGAGACCAATACGCCGCAGTTCCTCGGGCCTACGCAGATGGAGAAGCTCGTGACCTACCCGTTCTTTGAGGGCGGCGAGATCGACCGGAGTGCCATGACTGCCGACATGATCACCGAAATGGTCAACGTCTCCGACAGCGACCGCGAGCGCATCCTGGCGTCCATGGATTCCAATTTCAAGAATGTCATCAACCTGATGGAGACGGACATCACCGCCGCCGACTACAACGACCACAAGAGTGCCCTGCGCTATATGTTCACCTACGGCAAGACCATCTGCTCCTTCCGGATCGTGACCGGTACCCCCGGTGAGGACGAGGACATCTTCATTCTGTCGGATACGTTCTACAATTCCGTCAAGGAATTCTTCGCGGAGGCGCCGGAGGTTGTCACCATTGCGCCGGAGGAGGACGAATAACACCTATGTACCGCGGTATTTTTGATACGCACTCGCACTACACGGATGCGGCATTCGATGCTGACCGTGAGGAACTGCTCTCGCACCTTCCGCAGGAGGGCGTATCCCACGTCATGCTGTGCGGCTGTACGCCGGAGGATTCGCGGCGTTCGCTGGAGCTTGCCGCGCGTTATCCGCACGTTTACTGCGCGGTCGGCGTCCATCCGGAAAATGTCGCAGATCTGCCGGCAGACTGGCTCTCGCAGATCGAACAGCTTGCCGCGGAGAAAAAAGTCCGCGCCATCGGCGAGATCGGGCTGGACTATCACTATGAGGGCTACGATGCCGCCTTGCAGAAAGCAGTGTTCACCGCTCAGCTCCGGCTTGCGGAAACGCTCGGGCTCCCGGTCATCCTGCACATCCGCGATGCGATGGGCGATGCGATGGAAATTCTGCACGAATACCAGCCGCGCGGCGTGATCCACTGCTACAGCGGTTCGCGCGAAACGGCAAAGGAAGCCGTCCGGCTCGGGCTGTACCTCGGCTTCGGCGGCACACTCACTTACAAAAATGCCCGCCGCGCCGTGGAAACCATGGAATGGCTTCCGCTGGAGCATATGCTCCTCGAAACCGACTGCCCGTACCTTGCACCTGTCCCCCACCGCGGAACACGCTGTGACAGCCGCATGATCGCTCATGTGGCAGAGCGTGCCGCCGAGATCAGGGGGCTTGCGCCGCAGGAGATCATCGACACCTGCCGCGGGAATGCCCTGCGGCTGTTCGGGATCGCAGATTAATGGCGATATTTCGGAAATCAGTCCTCCGCCGCCCGTATCGGCGGCCGGGGGATTTTTTTACAGCATAGAAACATATGGAGAACAGCACAATATGGAAATTTTAGGAATGAACTTTAACTTCTCGGACGACAAACAACTGAACCATCAGTTTCACAGCTTCGCTCAGCAGATCGCGCTCTGGTACAATGACGGCAAAACGCCGAAGCTCGCAAGTCACGACACACGCTTCACGCTGGAGCAGCAAAAGCAGAAATTCCAGTCGCTCGGTCTGGATGTCAAGGTGAAGATCGGAAAGACACAAAAGAAAGACTCCGCGCCCTCGTCCATGTCCTACAGTGACAATTACTTCGTGAATTCCAGTGTCGCCGGAAACAAGCTCATCACCACGACCATCCGCGATACGCAGAAAGAAATCTACAGCAAATCTGCCGAAAGCGTCGTCCTCGCCATCCTGCAGCAGCCCAAAGAGGGCACTTCTCCGTCCCCGCACACTGCCTTCAACTGCCCGCACTGCGGTGCGCCGTCCACGCTTGAGAAACTCACGACCGGATGCGAATTCTGCGGCACGAAATTCCTGATGGATGAGCTGTACCCGAAGGTCATGTATTACTCCATTAAGGAGGGATACTCGAGCGACTCCGAAATGAACCTGTTCCTGAAATGCATGGCAGTGACGGTCGTGTTCATCTTGATCCTCGGCATCGCCAGTGAGCTGAGGCTGGGCAAGACCGTCAGCATCATGGACATCATCGGACTGCTTTTCGGCGGTGCGCTCCTCAGCGTCGGCACATGGCTCTTTGTGAAGATCTTCAGCACGATCTTCCAGATCAAAAAAGATTTCCGCGGTGCCGGAAAAACGGCATCGTCCCTGCGGTTCTGCCGGAAGATGCGCACGCTCGATCCCACGTTTTCCAATGAATTTTTCCGCGACAAATCCCTCTCCCTCCTCAAGCTCATGCTCTACAGCCAGGATCCGCAGGAGCTGACTGTGTGCCAGTGCGATCACCCGATACCGGAAAAGCTCCGCGAGATCGTGGATACGACGTATCAAAATTCCGGCGTGGACAAATACAGCATCAAGGATGGCGTGTGTGATGTGTCGCTGACGTTTTACATGGATTCCCTGCACTACCGCGGCGGCAGGATCCGCAAAAAATCCGACAAGATCCGCATGAGTCTGCGGAAAGTCATCAAAAAGCCCACGGATCTGGGATTTTCGATCTCGGCTGTTTCCTGCCCGTCCTGTGGCGCGAGCTTCGATGCGGCCAAGGTCAAGGCCTGCCCGTTCTGCGGCAATGCCTATCCCATCGAGGAAAATGACTGGATCGTGACCGATCTGAGGATCTGATCCGATTTTCCAGCAAGGAGGTTGCATATGATCTACTTCGTAGAGGATGACAACAGCATCCGCGAGCTTGTCATCTATACGCTTTCCGGCTCTAAAATGGAAGCCGTCGGCTTCGCGCTGCCGTCGGCCTTCTGGAAAGCCATCGGCGAACAGCTCCCCGAGCTCATTCTGCTCGACATCATGCTCCCCGAGGAGGACGGGCTGTCCATCCTGCGCAAACTCCGCAAGGATCCCCGTACCTCGCGCATTCCTGTCATGATGCTCACCGCGCGGTCGAGCGAATATGACAAGGTCATCGGGCTGGATACCGGTGCGGACGACTATCTCCCGAAGCCCTTCGGCATGATGGAACTCGTCGCCCGTGTCCGTGCGCTCCTGCGCAGAAGTGCGCCGGAGGAGATTCCACATACCGGCGAGACCTTTCAGGTCGGCGAACTGTTCGTCGATCCCGACCGGCATATCGTACAGGTGGACGGGGCGGACGTTTCGCTCACTTATAAGGAATTCGAGATGCTCTGCCTGCTCCTGCGCAACAGCGGCATCGTCCTGACACGCGAACAGTTTCTCGACAAGGTGTGGGGCTACACGTCCTACATCGAGAGCCGGACGGTCGATGTCCACATCCGGACACTCCGCCAGAAACTGGGACGTGCCGGGCGCTACATCCGCACCATCCGCGGCATCGGCTACAAGATCGAGGTGAATGAACATGAAACATGAACTCCGGAAACGCATCTTTACTGCCTGCATGATCGTCTTTGTCCTCAGCTTCGGGCTGATGCTGTTCGCACTCAGCGGCTACCTCTCGAAGCGAAATCTCGAGGAGCTCAAGGACAAAGCCATCTATATCTCGGAACTCGTGGACTCGGAGGGACTGGAATCCCTTTCGTATGTGCATCATGCATCCGACACGCGCATCACCATCACTGACACCGAGGGAAAGGTGCTGTACGACAGCCTGTTCTTTGCGGATGATCTGCCCAATCACAAGGAACGTGAGGAGATCCGCAAAGCCATCGAATCCGGTGAGGGCGAGAGCGAACGCTATTCCGAATCGCTCCTCGAAAAGACCGCCAACTACGCTGTCCGTCTGAAAAACGGCAATATCCTGCGCGTTTCCATGCGGCAGGACACCATCTGGTGGCTCGTCTACAATATGGCGTGGCCAATGCTCATCATTCTCGTGCTGGCAGGACTGCTCTCGCTCGTGCTGGCGGCGCGTGCCAGCCGGAAGATCGTCGGTTCGATCGACCGGATGGATGTGGAGAACCCCGACGACCGCGACATTTACGACGAGATGAAGCCCTTTGTGCGCCGGCTCATCTCCCAGAACCAGCAGATCCACCGCCAGATGGAAGCCATCCGCGCCGAGCACCACAAGCAGGATTCCATGCGCCGGGAATTCACGGCGAACGTGTCCCACGAGCTGAAAACGCCGCTGACGTCCATTTCCGGTTTCGCGGAGATCATGCGCGACGGCATGGTCAAGGATGAGGATATTCCCCATTTTGCGGACAATATCTACAAGGAAGCCCAGCGGCTCATGGCACTGGTCAATGATATCCTGAAGCTCTCCCACCTGGAGGACATCGACGAACGCCCGAACGAGGAGCGCACTGATGTGGAGCTGAACAGTCTCTGCCGCGAAGTGACGTCGCGCCTTGCGATCACGGCGGAAAAGCACGGGATCGCCATTCACTGCGACGGCACGTCCGCCGTCACGAACGGCGTGCGCCCGATGATCGAGGAGATCGTTTACAATGTCTGCGACAACGCCATCAAATACAACCGCGTCGGCGGCTGGGTACACGTTTTCACGGGTGTCGAGGACGGCAAGGCGTTCGTGCGCGTCAAGGACAACGGCATCGGCATCCCGCAAGCCGACCGCGACCGCATTTTCGAGCGTTTCTACCGCGTCAACAAGAGCCACTCGAAGGAAGTCGGCGGCACAGGACTCGGTCTCTCCATCGTCAAGCACGGCATGGCATTCCATGAGGGACAGATCACTCTCGATTCCGTGGACGGCGAAGGCACGGAGGTCGGACTGTTTTTTAAGGCAGTTTAAAGCGATTTCTGCCAAAATACCGAGAAAACACATCATGTCATCCGCCCTGTGTTCCCCTCACGTCTTTCGGGGAATGCAGGGCGTTGTCAGATTTTAGATCGTTTTAACATAGATTTAACATAAGAACACAATATATTTGACATTTGCCTGTTACAATAAGGATGGTTTCAAGCTTACTTTCAGCTTGTGACTTTATAATATAGATATAAAAGGTATCCAACAGATCCCAAAAGAAAGGCGGAATCCCTGATGGAAGTCAAAGACATTGTCCTTGCCATTATCATGGTCATCGGCGGACTGGCGTTCTTCCTCTACGGAATGAGTGTCATGTCGTCCGGTCTTGAAAAAATGGCTGGCGGTAAGATGGAACAGGCGCTCAAAAAACTCACCTCGAACTGGTGGCTTTCCCTGATCCTCGGCACTGGCATCACCATCGTCCTGCAATCTTCTTCCTCCCTCACTGTCATGCTGGTCGGACTGGTCAACTGCGGTGTCATGGAAGTCGCACAGACCGTCGTCGTCATCATCGGCGCGAACATCGGCAAGACCTTCACCACATGGCTCTTGTGCCTCATGGGTGTCGATACGGAAGGCCCGCTGTGGCTATCACTCCTCAATCCGGAGTATTTCTCCCTCATTTTCGCCCTCATCGGCGCTGTCCTGATGATGGCAAAGGGCGCTCCGAATTCCCGGAAGAAGGACATCGGCTCGATCATGGTCGGCTTTGCTGTCCTCATGTACGGCATGGTGCTGATGAAGGATGCTGTAGAGCCGCTGAAGGATTCGCCCGATTTCCAGCAGCTCCTCACCAAGTTCGATAACCCCATCCTCGGCGTACTCGTCGGCACGGTCGTGACCGGCGTCATCCAGTCGTCCGCCGCTTCCATCGGTATCCTCCAGACGCTCGCCGAAAACACCGGCACGATCACCTTCGGTATGGCGATCCCGATCATCATGGGTCAGAATATCGGTACTTGCGTGACTGCGCTTATTTCTTCCTTCGGTGTCAACCGCAATGCCAAGAAAGTCGCTGTCATCCACATCGCATTCAATGTCATCGGTACGGTCATCTTCCTGACGGTGTATGAGATCCTCGATATGATCTTCCACTTCGCGTTCTCCGACTGGATCATCAATTCCGTCGGCATCGCGATCGTTCACACGGTATTCAACGTGGCAACGACCATCCTCCTCCTGCCGTTCTCAAAGGGACTCGAAAAGATCGCAAACCTCGTGCTTCCCGACAAGGCCGGCGAGAACGAGGGCGAGGAAAAGCACAAGCACCACACCCTCCTTGACAAGCGCCTGCTGACCACACCGTCTGTCGCTGTCGCAGAGTGCGAGAACGCTTCGCAGAGAATGTCCCTCCTGGCGATGGAGACCGTTCTCATGAGCATCTCCCTCATCAGCAACTACGACGAAAAGGTCGTCAAGAAGGTCTACAAAAACGAGGAAAAGCTCGACAACTACGAGGACCGCATCGGTTCGACCTTAGTGCAGCTCACGTCGATGGCACTGTCCGAACGGGACAGCCAGGTTTCGACACGTGTCCTGCGTGCGATCGGTGATTTCGAGCGACTCGGCGACCACGCGATCAACATTGCGCAGAGTGCGGAGGAGATCCACAACAACGATCTGCACTTCTCTGAGAATGCGCAGAAGGAAATGCAGGTGCTGACGGATGCCATCACGGAAATTCTCCAGAACACGCACGATGTCTACAAGTCGCTGGACGAGAAGAAGGCCGTCAACATCGAACCGCTCGAACAAGTCATCGACTACCTGACGCGCGACATCAAGGCGAACCACGTCAAGCGTCTGCAAAAGGGCACCTGCACGATCGAGACCGGTTTCGTTCTGGCAGACATCCTGAACAACTACGAGCGTGTCTCGGATCACTGCTCGAACATCGCGGTTTCGGTCATCGAGACCTCGCACAATATGTTCGAGACGCACAACTACCTCTCGAAGGTCAAGTTCGGCAACAAGAATTTCAACGACAATTTCGAGAAGTTCTCCGAAAAGTACAAGCTCCCGACCGCGCTGTAAGATCACTGTAAAATTAGCCCCCTCCCCAAGGAGGGGGCTTCAGCTTGTCAAAAAACCCCTTTTCTGGTGAGGGCGCACCGGAGAGTGCCCCACCCCAAACAATGCTAACAACTTAGCAAATAGAACAAGCGTCCTTCTTTCCCCCTACCCCCAACCCCCTCCCCAGGGAGGGGGCTATCTATGGAGGGGGCTTTTTTGCAGGGGGTACACCCCCTGCACCCCGATCTGGGCTGTCGCCCATGTTCTTACAAAACCACTTTTTGGGGGCAGACTTGCCGTGAGCCGCCCTCTGGGAAAGCACCCCGAGGCACGCTTCGCCCCCTCGTTTTGTACCATCTGTACAATTCCAAACAGCCAAATTCGTACAGAATTTTTATGCGGTTTTCATGACAAATCACAAAAACTATGGTATAATGAAATCACATCATCATCATGGGGGAGCGTGACATATGAAACGCAACAAATTCGATTTCCATAAATTCAAAAAATACCTGCCGCTGATCCTGGCGTGTCTGATGGCGTTCACCGTCATTTCTGCGCCGATCGCAGGCCATGCACTGGATTTCGGCGACTTTGCCGGCGATAACGATTACGGCGGAGGCGGCGGCGACTGGGGCGGCGGCGGAGGTGACTGGGACTATGACGACGGTTATAGCAGCAGTTCGTCCGATGACGACGACGGATTTATCCTCTGGTGGCTGTTCAAGGTCGTCTATGATCTGTTCGGTGTACCGGGCGTGATCGTCCTGCTGCTTATTTTCGCCGGGATCTATCTCGTCAGAAACCGAGGAAAGAAGGCACAGCCGATGCAGCAGCCAAAACCGCAGGGCGCACAGCGAACCGACCGTTCGACACTGGCACCGATCCATACCTATCTCCAGCTTGATCCCGGATTCGAGCCGGAGGAATTCAAGGAAAAGCTTTCTAATCTCTATGTGCAGTTCCAGAATGGCTGGCAGGATAAGAATATCGCGAGCCTGCGCCCGTATCTGTCGGATGCGATGTATGCGCAGATGGATCGCCAGCTGGAAACCTACCGTCAGAAGAACCAGACCAATCATGTGGAGCGCATCAGCGTGCTTGGCGTAGAACTCTGCGGCTGGAAGCAGTCGCCGACCGATGATGTCATCATCGCCGAACTGCGTACACGCATCGTGGACTATGTGACCGACGACAACACCGGCGTGATCGTCCGCGGCAGCGACAGTCAGGAGAAGTTCATGACCTACGAGTGGACACTCATCCGCACGAGAGGTCAGCAGACGCAGAAGGGTGCTGCCGGCACGACCGGTCAGACCTGCCCGCACTGCGGCGCACACATCGACATCAATCACACCGCCGTGTGCGAATACTGCGGCAGCGTCCTCACGACCGACAAGTTCGATTGGGTGGTCTCCAATATCAAGGGGATCTCGCAGAGAACGCAGTAAGACGCGGAAAGGGGATTTTTCTTGTGGGGGCTTCGCCCCCATCAATGCCAACAACTTTAGAAAGCAAGCGGGTGGAGGGTGCGCAGCACCCTCAATAGATGCCCCCTCCTTGGGGATAAGCAGGCAGCCAGCGAGTTTACGAGCACAGCTGATCGCTTATGCAGAGCAGGGGGTTGGGGGTGGGGGAAAAGAAGGATGCCTGTTCAATTTATTAA
>JAFPXW010000011.1 GCA_017394565.1 Oscillospiraceae bacterium
AGGTAAAACTGCGAGATGCGCTCGCTTTCCTCCGGCGTATAGATCCCGTGGGTGTGGTAGTACACCTGTACCGCCTGCATGATGGCGGCATCCTGCTGATCGTCCGGATCGAATTTCCGCTGGAATCCGAGGACCGTGGCAGAGCCGCGCTTCTCGAGCGTGTCACGCAGTTTTCCGCCGTTTTTTATCGCGATGGCATCCGTGCCGACCTTGACCATGTAATAGTCTGAGGAATTCAGGCGTTCCGGCATTTCCGTGACGGTGAATTCACACGGGATATTCGTGAAGCCGACCAGATGGTGCGCATCGAATGCAAGCGGTTCCGGCTTGTGGTATTCGCTGATGGTTCTGGAAAATGCCCATACCAGCGGACTGACCGCGATCAGAAACACGATCAGGAGGATCCTGTGCGCAAGGCCGTAGTTTTTGACGATCTTCTGCAATTCTGTGTTTGTGTATTTCATAGATCAATATTTTTTGCGCAGCGTCATCAGCACCAGCAGCGGATAGATCTCCAGTCTGCCCAGCAGCATATCGACGGAGAGGAGGAGCTTTGCCCATGCGGAGAAGCCTGCGAAATTTCCGGACGGGCCGACCTCATTGAGTCCGGGGCCGACATTGTTCATGCAGGTGATGACCGCTGTGACGGTCGTCGGAACATCGTGTCCGTCGAGTGCCAGCAGCAGGATCGAACCGGTCATGATGAGCATGAACACGATGAAATAATACCCGATGCCGTGAACGACTTCCTTGTCGAGCGCTCTGCCGTCACACTTGACAACGACGACGGAACGCGGAGAAAGCGTGGTGCGGATCTCCTTGTAGGCGCTTTTGCAAAGTACCATGATACGCATGACCTTCAGACCGCCGCCTGTCGATCCGGCACAGCCGCCGACAAACATCAGGATCAGCAGGATCATCTGCGAGAAGAACGGCCACTCCGTATAATCCGCTGTCGCAAAGCCGGCGGTCGAGGTGATCGTCAGCACCTGGAAGCCGGCATAGCGCAGCGCTGTCAGGACACTGCCGTAAATTTTCGTGATGTTCACGGTGATGAGCGCGATGGAAACGGCGGTGATGCCGAGGAAGACATGAAGCTCCTCATTCTGGAGCGCCTGCTTGATGCGGCCGGAGATGACGAGGAAGTACAGCGTGAAATTCACCGAAAACAGCGCCATAAAGAGCGTCACGATGAAGTCGATGTACGCGCTGTTGTAGTCCGCGATGCTGCCGGCACGGATGGAGAAGCCGCCGGTGCCTGCGGTGGAGAAGGCCGTCGTGATCGCATCGAAGAACGGCATTCCGCCGCACAGCAGCAGGAGCATTTCCGCCACGGTCAGCGTCAGGTAGATGCAGTAGAGGATGCGCACGAAAAGGCTCATCTTGGCGACAAGTTTTCCGGCGGTGGGACCTGCGGATTCCGCACGGACAAGGTGCATGGTGCGCGTGTCCGTCTGCGGCATGATCATCAGCATGAACATCAGAACACCCATGCCGCCGATGAAATGCGTGAAGGCTCGCCAGAACAGACACGCATGGGACATGGCTTCAATGTCATTCAGGATGGTCGAACCGGTCGTCGTCAGACCGGAGGCCGTCTCAAACACCGCATCCGCAAATTCCGGAATGTTGCCCGACAGGAAATACGGCAGCGCACCGAGAATGGACATCAGGATCCACGCAATGGCGACGACCGCCATTCCCTCGCGTGCGTAAACGGCTTTGTTTTCGGGCTTCTTCAAGGTCACGAGCGTGCCGAACACGATCATGCCCGCGGCAGTTCCGGCAAACGCCAGAAGACTCGGCATTTCGCCGAAAACGGCAGCCACAATGACCGGAAGCAGGAGCAGTACCCCGACCGCACGGATGATCTGCGCGGTGAGGTAGAAGATCATCTTATGGTTCATTTCTGCCCTCCTTGCTCACAGAACATCTCGTCAAGGCTCGTGATCTTGCGGTTGGTGGTGACAACGACTACGCTGTCGTTTTCCTTGAGGAAGTCAGAACCGGAGGGAATGATCCGCTTCGAGCCGCGGATGATGCCGGCGATCAGGAAGCCCGGATTCACACCGAGGTCTTTCAGCGGTACGCCGATGTATTTCGCGCCGCCGCGCACGATGAATTCGATGGCTTCGAGCTTGTTCTCGGCGAGGCGGTAGAGGGTGATGATGTTGCTGTTCTCGGAATTCTGCTTGGCGCGGACGTACTGGAGGACAAGCTCTGCGGTGGTTTCCTTCGGGGATACGATGTTTTCGAGTCCCACGCTGTCGGAAATGGACAGGAGGGAGGTGCGGTTGATCTTGGTGATGACCTTATTGATGCCAAGCTTGCGGGCGTAGAGGGAGAGGATGATATTCTCCTCGTCGATGCCCGTCAGCATGATGCAGGAATCAGCGGATGCGATGCCTTCCTCCAGCAGGATGTCCTGATCCGTACCGTCAGCGCTGATGACAGTGGCTTTCGGGAAGTATTCGGACAATTCCTCACAGCGGCTTCTGTCCTGCTCGATGATCATGACCTGAATGCCGAGTTCGAGAAGCTGGCGCACAAGGTAATAGCCGATCTTGCCGCCGCCGACGATGAGGGCACTGCGGATGTGCGCCTTGCTGTCGGACATTTTCTTGTAGAGTTTGCCGAGTTCTGCGTGGGCGGCGGTGATGTAGATGATGTCGTCCGCCTGCAATTTATACGAGCCGTCCGGAATGGTGATCTCCGAACCGCGCTTGACGGCGCAGATCAGGATGTGCAGACCGAGTTTCTGGGAGATCATGGACAGCGTCATGCCGTCGAGGAAACTGCCGCTGACGACCTTGATCTCTGCGAGATCCATGCGGCCCTTGGCGAAGGTTTCGACGTGGTTCGCCTTGGGGTAGCGCAGCATACGGGCGATCTCGTTGGCGGTCTGGAATTCGGGATTGATCATCATGGACAGTCCGAGCTCCTCACGCATGAAGACCATCTGCTCGGAGTAGGCAGGATTGCGGACACGGGCAACGGAATGGCGTGCGCCGAGTTTGCGTGCCATCAGACAGCACATGATATTGGTTTCGTCGGAATCGGTCATGGCGATGATGATATTCGCGCCGTCCACACCGGCTTCCTTGAGGTCGCGGACGATGAGAGCGCCGCCGACGATGCCCTGTACGTCGAGGTTATTGACCAGACCTTCGACGACATCGCCGTCGGTATCCATGACTGTGACATCGTGTCCCTCATTCGAGAGCGTCTGCGCGAGAATGCTGCCGGCTTTGCCGCAGCCTACGATCAGTATATTCACGATAGTTTCTCCTTTTTGGGTTTGGGTGTTTGTCATTTTCCTGAATTTGGGCAAAAACTGCCACTCTTTATTATAGAACGAAACGGGGGATTTGTCAATAGTGCGAAAGGAGCGTTTTTTTAAGTTCGTAGTGCGTGGTGCGTAGTTCGTAGTTTCGGTGTCGCCTTGCGGCGACGATTTAATGATCAAAACTGAAAAGCTCACAGCAAGGGGGAAGTCCCTCTAAGCTGTGAGCTTTTTGGCTTGCAAGTATTTAGGGTGTGTTGACACTAAAATCATGTGCATCCTAAATCCGTCGCTGTAAGGCGACACAATCATTACGCATTACGCTGCTATGCATAAGCGATCAGCACCAAATCAACACAAGTCGTACTATTCACAAGACAAATCAAAGATTTGGTGTGAATAGCAAGATTTGGGCTGCCTGCTTAACTACGAACTTTACTCCACACTTTCCACCGCCGCGCCTGCCGATTCTGCGGCGGTGCGCAGGGTGTCGAGCAGGTCGATGGAGGGGAAACCCTCGTAGCGGATGGAAACCGTCCGGTCATCGGTCATGCTCGCGTGGATGCGGGGGACGGACTGGAGCGCGGAGAGGAGCTTTTCCCGATCTTCCGGCACTTCCCTGAGATGCATCGTGTAAATGCCGCCGCCCTCACTTCCGGGCAGAGGGGCTGGCGGTTCGTGGGATGGCTTGGGTTTGTCGTAGGTGAAGGCATACCGCATCACCAGCGCCGCACCTAACAGACAGACGGCACCCAGAACGGCTAAAATGATCATCGTAACAGACATCGCGCATCCCTCCCTTTGGGTTCTATTATAGCACGGAATCAGGGGAATGTCAAATTGATTTGCGAATCGTGAATTCTGAAGAATGGCGGTATGCCTTTACGGACATCGGGGTTCAAACGTTTCACAGGAGAACGCGGCAGTTCTGCCTTTCACGGAGCTTTCACAATTTTCAAATTGACAACCATGCCAAGTCGTGCTATAATAAAAGTGTACGACCAAATGACAGATCATATCAGAATCGAAAAGAATGGAAAGGAGTGGCAGAGATGGAGCTTGCACACCTTCCGGAAACGGAGGAATGCATCCGTACCGTGCGGCATTGGCTGGAGGAACGTCCGGCACAGCCGCTGGCGTATCTGCACACGTTCGGCTGTCAGCTCAATGTCGCTGACGGCGAGAAGCTGGCTGGACTTTTGCAGGAAATGGGCTACGGGATCACACAGGATGCGTCGGAAGCGTCGCTCATCCTCTACAATACCTGCGCTGTCCGTGAAAATGCCGAGGATCGCGTGTTCGGCACACTCGGCAGCATCAAGAAGCAGAAACTCGAAAACCCTGCGCTCATCCTGTGCGTCACCGGATGCATGACCGCACAGCAGACCGTTGCCGACAAGATCCGCAAGTCTTATCCCTTTGTGGATATCGTTCTCGGATCGAATGCCGTGTCGCGCCTGCCGCAGATGCTTTACGCGAAGATGCACGGCGAGCGCTTTGCATGGGATATTTCGGTTTCGGCGGACATTCCGGAAAATGTCCCGACCGCGCGGGAAAGCGCCTACAAGGCGGCTGTTCCGATCATGTACGGCTGCAATAATTTCTGCACCTACTGCATCGTGCCGTATGTCCGCGGCAGGGAGCGCTCCCGTGCGCCGCAGGCGATCGTGGAGGAAGTGCGCTCGCTCGTTTCACAGGGTTACAAGGAGATCATGCTGCTGGGACAGAACGTCAATTCCTACGGCAAGGATCTGCCGGACGGGATGGATTTTCCGGCGCTTCTGCGTGAGATCGACAAGATCGGGGGTGAGTACTGGATCCGGTTCATGTCCTCACACCCGAAGGATGCCACGCCGGCACTCATGGATGCCATCCTCGAATGCGATCACCTCGCAAAGCACCTGCATCTGCCGGTACAGTCGGGCAGCAATGACATCCTGCGCCGGATGAACCGCCGTTACACGGTGGAGATGTATCTCGAAAAAGTGCGCTACATCCGTGAAAAGTGTCCGGACTTCTCGCTGACGACCGATCTGATCGTGGGCTTTCCGGATGAATCGGAGGCGGATTTTCAGGCAACACTGGATATTGTGAAGGAAGTGCGCTATGACAATATGTATTCCTTCATCTATTCCAAGCGTACCGGCACGAAGGCGGCACTGATGGACGATCCCGTGACAGCGCAGGAGAAATCCGAACGCATGGGACGGCTTCTGGCACTCCAGCGTGACATTGCCATCGAGAACAACAAGCGCTTTGTCGGCAGGACGATCCAAGTCCTCGCGGACGGCGAAAGCAAGAAGCGCAGCGGTTTCCTCACGGGCAGAAGCACGGAGAATATGCTCGTGGAATTCGCCGGCACGCCGGACCTCATCGGCACATTCGTGACCGTCCGGATCACAGAGAGCCACAGCGGCAAGGTGGACGGAGAGATCGTTTGATGCGCGATGCGCATCAAACGTGCGTAGTGCGTGGTGCATAGTGCGTAGTTGAAGTGCGTAGTGCATAGTTCGTAGTGCGTAGTTTCGGTGTCGCCTTGCGGCGACGGATTTAAAAATGCTATTTCGGGTTTGGTTTTCGGATGCGTAATCTAAAAAAGTCCGCACCAGCGGACAAATTCATTACGCATTGCCCCCAAAGCCCCCTCACAGGAAAAGGAGAATGAAAAATGGATATCATCGAAATGACCAGAGAACTTGGCAAGGCGATCCAGGCGGATGACCGCTATATCGCGTATACGCTCGCAAAGCAGGCAAATGACGACGATGAGCAGCTTCAGAACCTCATCAATGCGTTCAATCTCAAGCGGATGCAGCTCCAGATGGAGGTCGGCAAGCCGGACAAGGACAACGACAAGATCCAGGAGCTGAACGATGTCATCAAGTCCAGCTACAAGACCATCATGGAGAACCCGAAAATGGCAGTCTATCAGGCAGCCAAGGAGGGACTCGACGAACTCCTGAACCAGATCAACACGATCATTTCCATGTCCGCCAACGGTATGGATCCTGACCAGATCAATCTCGAAGCCGCATCCTGCACCGGCAACTGCTCGTCCTGCGGAGGATGTCACTGAGAAAAAATTCGGAATTAGGAATGCGCAATGCGTAATGTAGGTGTCACCTCTGGCGGCGTTTTTTTGAGATCGTCCGCCATTACGCATTTCGCATGACGCACCCCAAAAAACGATCAAATAATCGAAAGCGAGGCTCTTACATGAAGCTTGTCAACAAATCGGAAGAAAAGCTTTCCCCGATGATGCAGCATTATCTGGACACGAAGGAGAAATATCCGGATTGCGTGCTGTTTTACCGGCTGGGTGATTTCTATGAGATGTTCTGGGATGACGCGATCCGTGTATCCCGTGACCTCGAACTCACTCTCACCGGACGGGACTGCGGACTTCCGGAACGCGCTCCGATGTGCGGCATCCCTTACCACAGCGCGGAGCTGTATATCAAGCGGCTGATCGACCTCGGCTACCGTGTCGCCATCTGCGAGCAGATGACCGACCCTGCCCTCGCAAAGGGCTTGGTGGAGCGCGAGGTCATCCGTATTGTTACCCCCGGTACGGTCATTGAAAATAATCTGCTGGACGATGCTTCTAATAATTTCCTCTGCTCCATTTATCACGACGACGACGGGACTGCCGTCTGCTTTGCCGACCTCTCGACCGGCGAAGCGGCTGTGTATCCGGCTTCCTTCAAGAATACCGAGGACGAGGTCATCAACCTCCTGTCCCGCTATAATCCTGCCGAGATCATCTTCAATGATGCCTTCCTCTCGCTCCACGATGTCGGCAATTTCATCAAGATCCGCCTGAAATGCACCTGCACGCTGCGCGATGCGGCCTGCTTCGATCCGGCTGCACAGGCGGAAACCGTTTGCAGGCAGTTCGATGTGCAGGCGCTCGGCGAACTCGGCCTGCGCGACAAGGGCGCGGAAACTTCCGCCGTCTGCGGACTGTTTGAATACATCAGCGAAACACAGCGCATCGCGATCGGACGCTTCACCACGCTCGAACTGAGCGATTCCAATGCCTATATGTCCCTCGACTACAACGCCCTGCGCAATCTGGAGCTCACCAGGACCATGCGCACCGGCGAGAAAAAAGGCTCGCTCCTGTGGGTGCTTGATGCCACCCGTACCTCGATGGGCAAGCGGATGCTCAAAAACTGGATCGAGCGTCCGCTGCGTTCCCCGGCAAAGATCATGCAGCGTCTGGATGCCGTGGAATGCCTCATCGGACACACGATGGAAAGCCTCGAACTCGGCGAGCATCTGGAGAAGGTCTTTGACCTCGAGCGCCTCATGACACGCATCATTTACAAGCAGGCAATGCCGCGTGACCTGCGTGCGCTGTGTGCGACCGCGCAGGAGCTGCCGGCGATCAAGGGGATCCTGTCGGGACTTTCGGACTGCGTTCTCCTGAACCGCCTGAATACGAAGATCAGCGACCTGCACGAGCTGGCGGAGCTCATCGACCGCGCCATTGTGGAGGATCCGCCGGCTGTCATCAAGGACGGCGGTGTCATCCGCGAGGGATTCGATCCCGACCTGGACAAGCTGCGCCAGGTCATGAACGGCGGCAGCAGCATCATCGACAAGATCGGCGAGGATGAACACGAACGCACCGGCATCAAGAACCTCAAGATCGGTTTCAACCGTGTGTTCGGCTATTACATCGAGGTCACACGCTCGTATCTGGACAAGGTGCCGGAGCATTACATCCGCAAGCAGACACTTGCCAATGCCGAGCGCTACATCACGGACGAGCTCAAGGAAGCCGAGAACATGGTGCTTGGCGCGAAGGACAAGGCGCTCACCCTCGAACAGGAATTGTACACGCAGGTGCGCGATTACTTAGCCGGTGCGCTGGTCAAGGTGCAGGAAACGGCGGCGGCAGTGGCAGAACTCGATGTCCTGCTGTCCTTTTCGGAGACGGCATCGAAAAACAATTACTGCAAGCCTGACATCGTGATCGACGGCTCGCTCCAGATCCGCGACGGCAGACATCCGGTCGTGGAGCAGATGCTGGAGGAGGAGGTCTTCGTCCCGAACGACGTGTACCTCGATACCGAGGATTCGCGCATGACCATCATCACGGGCCCGAATATGTCCGGTAAATCGACCTATATGCGGCAGACGGCGCTCATTGTGCTGATGGCGCAGATGGGATGCTTCGTGCCGGCCACGAGCGCAAGGATCTCTGTAACGGACCGGATCTTCACCCGTGTCGGCGCATCGGACGACCTTGCCGCCGGCGAGAGTACGTTCATGGTCGAGATGAAGGAAGTCGCCGAGATCCTGCGCTATGCGACGAAGGACAGCCTTGTCATTCTCGATGAAGTCGGCAGAGGCACGTCCACCTTCGACGGCATCAGCATTGCGCGTGCCGTGGCGGAATATATGTGCCAGGGACGCGGCATGGGCTGCAAGACGCTGTTTGCGACGCATTACCACGAGCTCATTTCGCTCGAGCAGGAGCTTCCCGGCGTGAAGAACTGCTCCATCGCCGTGAAGAAAGGCAAGGACGGCATCCGTTTCCTGCGCAAGATCGTCCCCGGCGGCACGGACGACAGCTACGGCATCGACGTGGCAAAGCTCGCAGGATTGCCGCCGCGTGTCACGAACCGCGCCAAAGCCCTCCTCGCCGAAATGGAAGCACAGGCCGCCGCACAGAAATCTGCCCCCGTGCAGGAGGATGCGCAGTTCAGTTTCGATGCCGCCCGTGAATCCGAGATCCCGAATAAACTCCGGCAGATGAACATTGCCGAACTTTCTGATGCGGAATGCAGAGAATTTCTGGAGGAACTGTATTCGATGCTGGCGTGAAAGTGAATGCGCAATGAAGTGCCTGCGACGATGATTTTTCTGAAAGGAAGAATACTTATGATGTATCCGTTTTTGACACTCGATGACGAAACAGAGATCGTACACTCGGAATTTCTGCCCTCCGCACGGGTGAAAGTGTATGTGGAAAAGCCCGATGAAAAGGACGGATTTCACCACATGACCTGCTATCTTCCGGATTATGCCATCGAGGAAGTGTATGGCTTTGATGAGATGGAAGTCAGAAGGTATATGGAGATCATTCATTCTACGGCTCACCTGATGCTGGAATTCTCTAAGGAGGGAGGATTTGATAATGCCGCAGGTTTTTAAGATCGGTTCGTACTGGGTTTATTTCTGGTCGAATGAAAATGATCCGTTAGAGCCGGTTCATGTTCATGTGGCAGAAGGCAGACCGCAGGCGAATGGAACGAAAATCTGGATCACGGCAAGTGGAAAGTGTCTTGTCGAAAATAACCATTCTCAGATACCGGAAAGGATCCTGAAAAATATTGTCAGGATCATTGAAGCCAGAAGTGATGAGATCATCGAAAAATGGATCGCATTTTTCGGCGAAGCACGCTATTATTGCTGATGCGTCATTCCTCATTTCTCATTCCTAATTCCTAATTTTCCCCTGATTTCCCCGAAAGGAGTCCCCTATGCCCGTCATTTCCGTCCTCGACCCGTCCGTTTCGGAGCTGATCGCCGCCGGCGAGGTCATTGAACGTCCCGCCTCTGTCATCAAGGAGCTGATCGAGAACAGCATTGATGCCGGAGCGCGGCACATTACCGTCGAGATCAAGAACGGCGGCACGACCTTCATGCGCATCGTCGATGACGGCTGCGGCATGGCAAAAGAGGACGTGCCGACGGCATTCCTGCGCCACGCGACCAGCAAGATCGCCGAAAAAGCCGACCTCGACACCATCCTCACCCTCGGTTTCCGCGGCGAGGCGCTCGCTTCCGTGGCGGCGGTGTCCCGCGTGACCGTCATGACCAAGCGGCGTGAGGACGAGTACGGCACACGCTACGAGATCGCTGGTGCGGACAGTTCCGATGCGGAGGACTGCGGCTGTCCGGACGGGACTTCCATCGTCATCAAGGATCTCTTTTTCAATGTGCCGGCTCGCAGAAAATTCATGAAACGTGACACCGCCGAGGCCAATGCCGTGTCGCAGATCATCCAGAAGATCGCCATTTCTCATCCGGAGATCGCGTTCAAATTCCTCAAGGACAACAAGCTTGAATTTCATTCCGATGGCTCGGGGCAGATGCTGGCCGCCATCCATGCGGTTTATGGGCGCGATTTTGCGCGGGATCTCATTCCGGTCGACCACGAACAGGACGGCATCCATGTCCACGGCTACACCGTCAAGCCCCTGTATTCCAAGAGCAACCGCGCGTTTCAGAATTTCTTCGTGAATTCGCGCTATGTCCGGTCAAAAGCCTGCTCGGTCGCACTTGAGAGCGCGTATGAGAACATGGTCATGACCGGAAAATTTCCGGCGTGCGTCCTCATGCTCGATATGGCGCCGGATACGCTCGATGTCAACATCCACCCGGCAAAGGCGGAGGTGCGCTTTTCCGACGAAAAGAAGGTCACAAACGCGATCTATTTCGCCCTGAAAAACGCCATGCTCGGCGCCGGGCTGATCTATGAATTCCAGATGCCGAAAAAAGACTGGTTCGCCGGCGCACCGCAGCCTGTCTATGAGCAAAAGCCCCTCGTCCCCGATCCGGCGCCGGCAGATTCCCATGCAGAAGCTGCCGTCACACCTGCCGTTCCGGCACCGGAACAGATCACCGCATCTGCACTGACAGAGCAAGTTTCGGAAACGCCTGCTGCGACAGAAAAGCCGATGCTGGATGCAAGTGCCATGCCGTTCGGACTGCCGGAGGATGTGCAGCGCGTTCCGGCGGCGAAACCGGCTCCTGCGCCCGCGGAGGAAGCCGCTGCACCGGCAAGCTTTGCGCAAAGCACACCGCCTGTGACGGCCATCCGTTCCGGCGACTTCATCGACGTGGATGCGCAGGACGACACGGAGGAATTTCCGCCGGAGGAGATCCCCCATACACCGGCATTCCCGGAGCCGAAACGCCCGGCCTACACACCGCCCCCGGTGCAGGCAGTTCCGCCGGTACAGGCAGGGTATCATCCGAGTGCGACACCGGGCGTGCAGGAACTGAAAACCGAGGAATTTCCCGATGTGAAGGTCATCGGGGAGCTGTTTGAGAACTACATCCTGGCGCAGTCGGGCGAAACGTTCATCATCATCGACAAGCACGCTGCCCACGAGCGCGTGATCTTCGAGCGTCTGCGCCGCGACAACTGCAAGCAGTACCAGCAGATGCTCCTCGCACCGTGCCGCGTGCTGCTGACGCTGGATGAATTCTCGGCGATGGAGGACAACGCACAGCTCCTCGAACGGCTGGGATTCACCGTCGATTTTTCGCAGAAACCGTATGTGACGACAACGGCTGCACCGATCTTTTTCGACGGCCTGGATATGGACGAGATCGTGCAGGAGATCGCGCATAATCTGTTCCTCGGCAAGATCAATCCGCAGGCGCATATTCTTGACGATATGCTGCACGAGATGGCGTGCAAATCCGCCATCCGCGCCGGCGACAAGAACACCATCGAGGAATTGCAGGCGCTGACCGAACGTGTCTGCGGCGACGAATCCATCCGCCACTGCCCCCACGGCCGCCCGGTGATGTTCACGATGTCGAAGTACAATCTGGAACGGCAGTTCCGGAGGAGGGTGTAAGCTTCCGCTATGCGGGAGCTTATGAGCCGCGCACTGAATAACGCATTGCCCCCGACAAGGGGCGAAAGGAGTTTCCCATGATGCAAAAGCCAAAAGTTCTCGCGGTCCTCGGGCCTACCGCTTCCGGCAAGACCTCGCTTGGCGTGGCTCTGGCGAAACTGCTGGACGGTGAGGTCGTATCCTGCGATTCCATGCAGATCTACGAGGGGCTGGATATCGCCACCGCAAAGCCCGCCGCGGAGGAAATGCAGGGCGTTCCGCATCACCTCATCAGCATCATTCCGCGCACGCAGAGCTTTTCCGTCGCGGATTACGCGCAGCTTGCACACGAGAAGATCCGCGACATCACGTCACGCGGCAAACTCCCCATCCTGGTCGGTGGTACGGGACTGTATGCCGATACCGTCCTGTCCGGGATGCAGTTTGAGGCTGAAGAGGGCGATCCTGCCGTCCGCGAGGCGCTCAGCCGGCGGCTTGCGCAGGAGGGCACAGAAGCACTGTATGCCGAGCTTCTGGCACGTGATCCGGAGGCGGCAGAGAAGATCCACCCGAATAATACCGTCCGGCTCATCCGTGCGCTCGAGGTCTGCATCCGCACGGGCGATACCTTCACGGCTTACAAGCGCCGCAATGCCGGCCATCCTGCGCCTTATGACAGCCTGATGATCGGGCTTGCGTGGGACCGGCAGGTCTTGTATGACCGCATCGACCGGCGCGTGGATCTCATGCTGGAGATGGGGCTTCTGGAGGAAGTCCGCGCTGCCCGCGATCCCCGGATGCAGACATCGGCGGCTGCCATCGGCTACAAGGAGCTGCTCCCGTACCTCGACGGGGAAGCCGCACTTTCCGACTGCATCGAGCAGATCAAACGCGAATCCCGGCGCTACGCAAAGCGCCAACTCACATGGTTTCGCCGAAATGCACAAATAAGCTGGCTCGAAATGGCGGAAAGTGACAAAGAACGAGAAATTTTATCAAAAGCGAAAAAAATCATAGCCAAAAAGGGAAATATGTGGTATAATGTATGTTGAGTGTTTGTAAGAAGTTGATTTGCAGACACGTCTCAACGCTCATGGAACAGAAAGGAGAGAAAACCATGAACAAAATGATGAATTTACAGGATACTTTCCTCAATCAGGCACGCAAGGAGCGCATTCTGGTGACGACCTACCTCGTTAACGGCTTCCAGTGCAAGGGTATTGTGAAGGGTTTCGATAACTATGTCGTGATCTTTGACTGTCAGGGACAGCAGCAGGTCATCTATAAGCACGCGATCTCCACGATCGCACCGTCCCGTCCTGTTCCGCTTCTGGATGCGGAAACCGAAAAGTCCGAATAAGAAGGTGCAGCCATGCGAACCGGTACACTGAATTTCGTGCTTGCGCTGGTCGCTATTTCTATCATTCTGACGGTCATCAATGTTGCGGTACAGTACCTGACGCAGGATTACGCCACGGAAACCGCACTGCTTTCGGTCGGCAGCGACTCGGAACTTGTGCAGGGCGTCTTCATTCGTGACGAGAAGGTCATCTCCTACGGCGGCGAAGGTGTCATCAGCTATGCGGTCTCCGACGGCGGCAAGCTCGGCATCGGCAGTCCCATCGCACAGGTGTATTCCTCTGACACGCAGATCGCCATTCAGCAGCGCATTGATGCGCTTCAGAAAGAGTACGCGATCCTGGAACGTATCTCCAATCCGGGTACGACCAAGACAGCACAGCCATCGAATATTTCAGAACTGTTCACTGAACATTACAAGAACTTCCTGTATCACCGCGAACAGGGCGACCTGTCCGAGCTTTCCGGGCAGAGCGAGGAGATGGTGGTGCTGCTCAGCACCTACCAGCTCGTGACCGGGCAGGATGCAGGCTATAAACAGAAAATGCTCGAGATCCAGGCGGAGATCAAGGCGCTGGAGGAGGAGCAGGAGGAACCGCTGGACACGCTCTATGCGGAGGAAGCGGCTTACTTCGTCAGCTATGCTGACGGGTATGAGGATACGCTGTATCTCGATATGGCGGATACCCTCACGCCGCAGATGCTGGCGGATATCAAGGACGCGCCGTCGAACAAGAACGGCATCGTCGGCAAGCTCATCACCGGCTACCAGTGGTATCTGGCGGCAGTGGTCGATAACACTGACAGGATCTACGGACTGGAAAGCCCGGAAAATGCCGTCACGCTGAAGTTTGCTTCCACGTCGGAGCAGGTGAAGGGCACGATCATTTCGCTCAGCGCCGGCAATGATCCGAAGCAGACCGTTGCCGTGATCGCCTGCGATGCGGTGACATATGATCTGGTGCAGCACCGGACCGATACCGTGGAGATCATCCGCGGTGAGGATCACACGGGCATCCGCGTGCCGCGTTCCGCGATCCATTTCAAGGAGGTCGAGAACGAGGAGGGACGCCTGGAAACCGTCCGCGGTGTTTACATCCTCAATGGCGAGCAGCCGGAATTCCGCCGGCTTTCTGTGACCTACGAGGGCGCGGATTACGTCATCTCGGATCAGGTCACGGATCCGGGTTATTTGTCGCTTTATGATTCGATCATCACGAAAGGAATTGATGCAGATGGACAATAAGCAGCAAGCCGTGCGCGAGAATTACGCACGCATTTCCTACGAGATCGCACAGGCAGCTGACAAGAGCGGCCGCAAGCCAGAGGACATCGCATTCATGGCTGTTACCAAGACGGTCGATCCTGTGTATGTCAACGAAGCCATCGACTGCGGCATCTCGCTCCTGGGCGAGAACCGCGTGCAGGAATGGCAGTCCAAGCGCGATGCTTACCGCGCAGGTATACCGGTGGATTTCATCGGCGCCCTGCAATCGAATAAAGTCAAGTACCTCATCGGCAGCATCCGTTTGATCCATTCTGTGGACAGGATGTCGCTGGCGCAGGAGATCGACCGGCAGGCTGCCAAGCACGGCATCATACAGGACATTCTGCTCGAAGTCAATATCGGCGGTGAGGATACCAAGAGCGGCATCGCACCGGCAGAGCTTCCGGCACTGCTCACACAGGTCGGCGAGCTTCCGAATGTGAATGTCAAGGGCCTGATGACCATACCGCCTCCGTGCAGCGATACACGCTTCCTGGAAGCGATGGAGGAGCTGTTCCTCCGCACGAAGGAAGCCGATCCTGCCAGAATGCAGATCCTCTCGATGGGAATGTCGGACGACTATGCACAGGCGATCGAGCACGGATCGAATCTCGTGCGCGTGGGCTCCGCGCTCTTTGGGGCGAGAGATTACAGCAAGCAGTAACAACAGCAGCGAATTTCCACCGGACATACGTTCCGGCGACATGATACAGGCGACCGTATGCGCCAAACATTTGCAAAAATCTGATCATACGGAGAAACGGAGAATACAATGGAAATCTTTAAGAACGTCAAGGAATTCTTCTTCCCCTCTGATATGCCGGAGGCAGGTTCTTCTGCACCGCAGCCGGAGCAGGCACCGCACCAGGGTGCCGAGGAAATGATGCAGGGCAAGGAGCATGGCTCGAATATCGTGAATATTCAGGCGACTGCACAGCTTCAGGTCGTTCTGGTCAAGCCGGAGGTGTTTACTGACGCCAAGGCGATCGCAGATCACCTCATCAGCCGCAAGACCGTTGTCCTGAACCTCGAGACCGCTTCTCCTGAGAACAGAAGACGTATTATTGACTTCCTCGTAGGCGTTTCCTATGCCATCAGCGGCAGCCTCAAGCCCGTTGCAAACCTGACCTACATCATCACTCCTTATAATGTAGGTTTCATCGGCGACGATCTGGCAGCAGAGCTTGAGAACAACGGCGTGATCATCTGAGTATGGATCCCAGGCAGCAGGACGCCGACCGCATCCTCATCGCTCATGTGCAGGATCTGGTGCGGCGCGGCGCATGGCGCAGTTTTACGGCGTTTCTGGATATGCGGCAGTATACGATGCTCCAGAGGGAGCTTCAGGCCGGGACATACCGCTTCTTCGGCGGCTACGAGGGCGCACAGCGCGGCCTCCTCTGCATCCACCCCATGGACGCAGAACCGGCGGATGACGAGTTTCCCATTACCTGCCTGACGTATACCTTTCCGCCGGGCTTTGAGGTCACACACCGCGATGTGCTGGGCTCGCTCATGGCACAGCAGGTGCAGCGCGATACCATCGGCGATATCCTGGTGGCAAAGGGCAGGGTGCAGTGCTTCGTGACAGGTGCGGCGGCTGCCGTCGGCATGAGCCTGACCAGGATCGGCAGAGTCGGTGTCAAGGTCACAGATGCGCTGCCGGTCGCAGACGACTACCGGCAGGAAACACGCGAGCTTGCTGCGACGGTTTCCTCTCCGCGGCTCGATGCCATCCTCCGCAATGCGCTCCGGCGCGGCCGCGGCGAGTGTGTGGATCTGATCCGCAGCGGGATCGTGATGCTCAATTATCAGGAGTGTACGGATCCTGCAAAGCTCCTGAAGCCCGGTGACGTTTTTTCCGTCCGCGGCTTCGGAAAATTCTCCGTCAAGTCGATCGGTGAGCCTACCCGGAAGGACAGGCTGCCGGTCATTATCGAGAAATATTTATAATGATTTTTAATTAGTAGAGGTGAAGGCGAAATGATGACTGCGAAGGACATCAGAGAACTCAGATTTGAAAAGGCTGCCTGGGGCTATCGCCCTGAGGATATCGACGAATTCCTCGGCAAGCTGGAAGCAACGTTTCAGGAGATCGACAACGAGCGCGAGGACGCGAATCACAAGATCCAGCTCCTGGCGGATAAGGTGCGCGAATACATGAAGGACGAGGACGCGATCAAGGACGCATGGGTTGGCGCTCAGAAGGAAGGCCACCGCATCCTGACCGATGCCAATGAGAAGGCAGAGCAGATCGTGAACCGCGCCAAGGAGGAAGCGGCGCAGCTCATTGACGAGGCAAATGCCCAGCACGCAGCCCTCATGGAGAAGCACCGCGCAGAGCTTGCACAGGAGCAGGATAATCTGGCAAATGCCCGCCAGATGGTCGCTGATTTCAAGCGCAGCCTGTTCGATATGTACAAGAGCCACCTCGAAATGATCTCCGCAATGCCGGAGACGGAGGACGCATCCAAGAATGCAGTCACCGCAGAGGACATCGCCCGTGATGTCGCACCGACAGAGGAAGAAGTCGCAGCCGCAGCAGCTGCTTATAACAGCGAAGCAGATGCCTATGCATCCCGTTTCGGCGATCTGGAGAACGGCGAGGAAGCGTAACACACGCATTTCTGCCAAATTTTGACCAAGAAGAAAGGATCGACTACCAATGGCACAGGATTATAAGAATAGCTTGAATATGCCAAAAACCGACTTTCCGATGCGCGGCAACCTGCCGAAGCGTGAGCCGGATGTTCTGGCAAAGTGGGAAACCGAGCGCCTGTATGACGCAATGATGCAGAAGAATATGGGCAAACCGTCCTTCATGTTCCACGACGGCCCGCCCTATGCAAACGGCACCATCCACATCGGTACGGCCCTGAACAAGGTACTCAAGGATTTCATCGTCAAGCAGAAGAATATGACCGGTTACTATGCACCGTATGTTCCCGGCTGGGATACCCACGGTCTGCCGATCGAGCTGAAGGCACTCAAGGAGATGGGTGTCGAGAACGGTGCGATCTCTCCTGTGGATCTGCGCAAGGCGTGCAAGGACTTCGCACTGACGCACGTTGAGAACCAGAAACAGCAGTTCAAGCGTCTGGGTTCCATCGGTGATTACGATCATCCGTATCTGACCCTGCGTCCGGAGTATGAGGCTCGCCAGATCGAGGTCTTTGGCAAGATGATGCAGGACGGATACCTTTATAAAGGCCTGAAGCCCGTTTACTGGTGTCCTGACTGTAATACTGCCCTTGCGGAAGCAGAGATCGAGTACGAGAACGATCCGTGTAATTCCATCTTCGTCAAGTTCCGCGTGACCGACGATAAGGGAATGTTCACCAAGCTCGGTCTGAATCTGGACAATGTGTACTTCGTCATCTGGACGACGACCACTTGGACTATCCCCGGCAACCTCGCGATCTGCCTCGGCCCGGAGTATAACTATACCCTCGTCAAGAACGGCGATGAGTACTACGTTATGGCGGACGAGCTGGTCAAGGGCGTGATGGAGACCGCCGGCATCAGCGATTATACCACCGAGCATATCTTCACCGGCGCTGAGCTGGAGGGCATGAAGACCAAGCATCCGCTGTATGACAGACTCTCTCCCATCATCGTGGGCGACCACGTTACACTGGAAAGCGGTACGGGCTGCGTTCACACGGCTCCGGGCTACGGTGTTGAGGACTTTGAGGTCTGCAAGAATTATGACGACATCGGCATCATCGTTTGTGTCGATTCCAAGGGCTATCAGACTGCGGAAGCAGGCGAGTTCGAGGGCCTGGATACCAACGAGGCTAACAAGAAGATCGCCGAGCGCCTGACCGAAGAAGGCGCGATGCTCGCGATGCAGAAGATCGTCCATCAGTATCCGCACTGCTGGCGCTGCCATTCCCCGATCATCTACCGCGCAACAGAACAGTGGTTCTGCTCCGTTTCCGGCTTCAAGGATGAGGCTGTCAAGGCGATCGAGGACGTGCAGTGGATCCCGGAGTGGGGCGAGGACAGAATCAAGGGCATGGTGCGCGACCGTTCTGACTGGTGCATCTCCCGTCAGAGAACCTGGGGCGTGCCGATCCCTGTCGTTTACTGCAAGGACTGCCACAAGCCGATCGTGACCGATGCCACCATCAAGAGCATCGCAGACGTGTTCCGCAAGGAAGGCTCTGACGCTTGGTGGACAAAGGATGTTTCCGAACTCATTCCGGCTGACACCAAGTGCGAGTGCGGCTGCACCGAATTCACCAAGGAATACGACATCATGGACGTTTGGTTCGATTCCGGTGTGTCCCATACCGCAGTGCTCGACAATTACGACGAGCTCACCTGGCCGGCTGACCTCTATCTGGAGGGCGCTGACCAGTACAGAGGCTGGTTCCAGTCCTCGCTGCTGACTTCCGTTGTTTACAAGGGTACGGCTCCCTACAAGCAGGTCTGCACCCACGGCTGGGTCGTTGACGGCGAAGGCAAGGCAATGCACAAGTCCCTCGGCAACGGCATCGCACCGGAGGAGATCATCGACCAGTACGGCGCGGATATTCTCCGTCTGTGGGTGGCATCCTCGGACTATCACAGCGACATCCGCATCTCCAAGGACATCCTCAGCCAGCTGTCTGACCAGTACAGAAAGATCAGAAATACCGCAAGATATATCCTCGGCAACCTGTCCGACGGCGAGACCACATTCGATCCGGACAAGGATATGGTCGCACCCGACCAGCTTGAGGAGATCGACAAGTGGGCGCTCATGCGTCTGGACGAGCTGACCGATAAGGTCAATGCCGGCTACAATGCGTATGATTTCCACATCGTCTTCAAGTCGATCCACAATTACTGCACGGTTGACCTCTCCAGCTTCTATCTGGACATCATCAAGGACAGACTCTACTGCGAGAAGGTCACGGCGTCCACCAGACGTGCCGCACAGACTGCAATGTATATCATCCTCGACTCCCTGACGAGAATGGTCGCTCCGATCCTGAGCTTCACCGGCGAGGAGATCTGGCAGAACCTGCCGCATAAGGCAGCGGATGACGCACAGAGCGTTTTCCTGAACCAGTTCAACGAAAAGACCGGCGTGACCGTAGATGAGACATTCCGCACAAAGTGGGATGAGATCTACTCCGTCCGCGAGGCTGTCAACAAGGCGCTCGAGGAAAAGCGTAACGAGAAGGTCATCGGCAAGTCCCTCGAAGCGAAGGTCATCATCACCGTCGCTGACGAGGAAACCGCTGCGAAGCTGCGCGGTTTCGGCGAGCTGAAGGACGTATTCATCGTGTCCGCAGTCGAGATCAAGGTCGGCGAGGTTTCCGGCGAATCCGGTCTGAATGTGACCGTTGAGAAGGCACAGGGCGGCAAGTGCGAACGCTGCTGGTGCATCTCGGAGGAAGTCGGCAAGGATGCAGCACATCCGACACTCTGCAAGCGCTGCGCTGCGGTAATCGGCTAAGGCAACACCGCACAAAGACCGCCTGACGGCTCAGCACATCATCTGCCCCCCATCTTTTCCGTCATCTTGCACAGTTCCTCCTAGCGATACATACAGTATCGCGTCGTCGTCACTGTACAATCTGACGAAAAATCTGC
>JAFPXW010000102.1 GCA_017394565.1 Oscillospiraceae bacterium
ATAACAAGGCAAAGCCGGCAGGCGTACTCGGCGGCAACAGCGGTTTCAAGAAGCTTACAAGCTATCTGGACGAGCAGGGCTATGCGTTCTATCCGTCCGTCAATAATAAGGTGTTCAAGAACGGCAACGGCTATTACAGCTTCTTTGACACGACGATCCGCATTTCCAATTCCTACTCCCGTCAGATGCGTTACAACCTTTCCTACGGCGTGCAGGATACCTCGAAAAAGACGCTCTCCTTGCTGTCACCGGCGGTGTTTACGGAGCTTTACAGCAAGCTGACCGGCAGCTACAGCAAGAAAGGCTTGTCCGGCGTGTCCCTCGGCGAACTGACCTCGACCGTCTGGGGCGACTACGGCAAGCAGAACATGGGACGCGGCGACACGATCGCGGCCTTGCAGGAAAGCTACTCGTCCATCACAGACGGCGGACTTTCCCTCCTGTCGGACAGCTGCGCAGCGTATGCCTTCCCGTATACCGACCGCATCAGTGATGTGCCGCTGGCATCGAGCGGATTTGATGTATTCGATGAAGATGTACCGTTCTATCAGCTCGTGATGCACGGCGTGATCCCGTATTCCGGCACCGCGATCAATGCAAGCGCGGACAGCAATTACGCCTTCCTGACGTGCATTGCGACCGGATGCGATCCGGCTTACGACATGATCTATGCAGAAGCAAGCGACCTCAAGGATACCGACCTCGACAGCTATTTCTATTCGCACTATGCGTTCTGGTCGGATACGGCGGCAGCGGAATACAAGCTGGCGGATGAGATCCTGTCCGGCGTGAGCGATCAGATCATGACCGATTACGTCCGCGAGGGCGATGTTTCCGTGACAACGTTCGCAGACGGCACGACCATCGAGGTCGATTATGCGGCGGAAACGATCAAAACAGGCGGCAAGACCTATGCGCTTGCTGATCTACAGAAAGGGGAGTGATGGGCAGCATGGCTAACAAAGAAAAAAAGCTCATCAAGATGCCCTATGAAAAGCGAAAGGGCTTGTACGGCTACGGCTTTATTGCGCTGTGGCTGATCGGAACGATCATCTGGTTCCTGTATCCGCTGCTCGAATCTCTGCGCTATTCCTTCATGAAGGTCAGCCCGGAGGTGGGCGGAATGCAGGGAAACTGGGTAGGTCTGGATAATTATATCTATGTATTCACCGGCGATCAGAACTATTCCAAGTATCTTGTGAGCGTACTCGTGGAAACGCTGTGGAAAACGCCGCTGATCCTCATTTTCTCGCTCTTTATCGCCGTCATCCTGAACCAGAAGTTCAAGGGACGTGTGTTTGCGCGTGCAGTCTTCTTCCTGCCGGTCATCATCGCGACCGGCCCGGTCTACAGCATCATCAACGGCGACATCTCGAAGTCCGGTGCAGCCAGCGCAGGACAGTTCTCGACGATGTTCTCGACCGACCTCATGGGCGAGCTGTTCCAGTTCCTCGGCATCTACGGCATCTCGGACAAGATGCAGACGATGGTGGAAACGGTTTCCAACAATATCTTCGGTATCGTGTGGAATGCCGGCATCCAGATCCTGATCTTCCTCGCAGCGCTCCAGAACATCCCGGTTTCCGCAAAGGAAGCAGCCCAGATGGAGGGCGCGACGGCGTGGGAATACTTCTGGAAGATCACCCTGCCGTATGTATCCCCGATGATCCTCGCCTGCCTGATCTTTACGGTCATCGACAGCTTCACATCGCCGGACAATCTGGTCATGGGGCGTGTGCTGGATATGCAGAGCGACTGGAAATACGGTGAAGCCGCAGCGATGGCATGGATCTATTTTGCGATCGTGCTGGCAGCCGTGGGACTCATTACGCTCATCATGAACAAGTTCATTTACTACGAAGTAGACTAAGGAGGGAACACGCTATGGCAAAAGAAAAACCGGTCATTGCACCGGATGGAACGCTGGTCGGCGGCGGTCTCTCCAAAAAAGAGATCAAGAAGATCCATATGCGCAACATGAACGAAAAGGAGATCGCCTACCTGCGCCGCAAGGAAGCAGTGGAAAAGGTCTGGCCGGTGGCGAGATTCCTGATCCTGTTCGGACTGTGCTTCATCATTCTGTATCCGCTGATCTATATGCTGTCCTGCGCCTTCCGTGCGCAGGAGGACATGAATGATCCGACGGTCATGTGGATCCCACGCCACTTCACGCTGAAAATTCTCCAGCAGACGTGGCAGGCGATGGATTTCGGCAATACGCTTGGCAACACGCTGCTGCTGAACATCGGCTGCTCGCTCGTACAGGTCGTGACGTGCGCGATCACAGGCTACGGATTCGCACGATTCCGCTTCAAGGGCAAGAACCTGCTGTTCGGACTGGTGCTGATGCAGATCCTGGTTCCGAGCCAGATCATCGCCATTCCGCAGTATATGGAATTCCGCTATTGTCTGGGACTCCAGCCGCTGATCGAGAAGCTCAGTCCGGCGCTCGGTGCGAAATTCAACCTCATCGACACGCCGCTGACGATGTATCTGCCGGCGCTCATGGCAAACGGCATCCGTGCAGGACTGATGATCTTCATTTTCCGGCAGTTCTTCAAGGGCTTGCCGAAGGAGCTGGAGGATGCGGCGTATCTTGACGGCTGCGGCCCGTTCCGGACATTCGTACAGGTCATGATCCCGAATGCGGCAAGTTCGTTCCTGACGGTGTTCCTGTTCTCGGTGGTGTGGTACTGGAATGATTTCTATGTATCGTCCACCTTCTTCACGAACAACAAGACCATCGCCCTCATGCTCAAGAATCTGAACACACGCCTGTCGCTGGTACTGTTCAACAGTGCGACGGTGGAAGTGTCACCGCGTGAGCAGATCCTCTGGATGGAAGCCGGCTGTCTGCTGGCAGTACTGCCGCTGCTCATCATGTATACCTTCCTGCAAAAGTATTTCACAGAAGGTATCGAGCGCTCTGGTCTGGTAGGCTGATCGTAACAAAAATCACCCCGAAGCATTTTGAAATGCTTCGGGGTATTGCTTTTTGTATGGCTGTTAATATATATCAGAGTTTAACGATTGTACTTTGCGCCAGCAGTCATTAACATGGCTAATCCCACTACAAAGCAAACAGCAAAACATAGAAAACTGTAAGCAGAATCTGTCACGAAAAGTATTACCGCAGATATCAGCAACCCAATTCCTATTACAATAAGACCAATTCCTGACAGCCTACAAAACGCCGTCTTGTTTTCCGCAGAGACTTTATGGACATGATAATCATGCATCAGGGAAAGTTTTTCTTTTTTCCAGATCAACCAACCCATAACAGCAATAATGGTACCTACTCCTCCAGTGATTAAGACTCCTATTATTTTGCCTATCATATCGAGGATCTCCCTTACAAATTCCCATGCTTTAACCTGTTTTTTAGCGTATCCAAACCAGATCACCAAAGCGCAGATAAGATCAGAAGCGTATCCGCATCCCACGAACCTAAAGCGAAATACGCCCATTTTCTTGTCACAATTA
>JAFPXW010000103.1 GCA_017394565.1 Oscillospiraceae bacterium
CACATCATCTGCCCCCCATCTTTTCCGTCATCTTGCACAGTTTCTCCTAGCGATACATACAGTATCGCGTCGTCGTCACTGTACAATCTGACGAAAAATCTGCGGCGCATCTGACGCGCTGTCCTTTGTGCGGTATTGCCTTAGATTTTGACAATTCTATGCATCGCCCTTCGCCACAGTGTGACGGAGGGCGATGGCTTTACTCTGTCGAATGCCCGATCCTGAGTAAAATTGTACACGGAAATCAATTTTTAAAATGATTCGTCCCCATTATATGAATTTTGCGGGTGGAGGATGACTCCCCACGGGGTGGGGGGAAAGAAGGATGCCTGTTTTTCTAACAGAACCCCAAAATTGATTTCCGTGAAAAATGCATTTTAGGGCTTGTAATCCTCTGCGGAATATGTTATAATAAAAAAGAGCGTGCGCTGCCGAGGGCGGTGCGGAAAGGATGGCACAGATATGTTATATATGGAAAACCATATCGGAAGGATCACGATCTCCGATACCTATTTGCGCGAACTCACAGAACAGACCGTACTGCAGTGCTTCGGCGTTGCCGGCTTTGCGGATACACGGCTGACCGATAAGCTGTTTGAGGGACGTTTCAGCCCCATCGAGATCGAGGCGGCTGAGAACAAGCTGAATATCTCCGTCCATGTCAAGGTCATGTACGGTGTGAATATTCCGGCGGTCGTTCACGCACTGATGCATAAGATCGAATTTGTCGTAGAGGATGCTGTGCGCATCCCCGTCAACCGCGTGCGTGTTTACGTTGACGAAGTGGTCGAGCGCTAACGTGGAGGTCATAGAGAGAACATGAATGGAAAGCTTTTGAAGGACGCACTGTGCAGTGCGGCTGTTACAATTGAGAAAAACCGCAAGGCGATCGACGAACTGAACGTATATCCCGTTCCCGACGGCGATACCGGTACGAATATGTCCATGACCATGAGCGCCGCAAGACGCGAACTGCTGGTCATGAGTGATACGGCGACCGTTGCGGAGGTGGCGGAAAAGGCGGCTTCTGCAATGCTGCGCGGTGCAAGAGGCAATTCTGGCGTCATTCTGTCGCTGCTGTTCCGCGGTTTCGCAAAGGGCATGGCAGGTCACGAGGAAGCTGTCGGTCAGGACGTTGCGAATGCGCTGGAGATCGGCGTGCAGGCGGCTTACAAGGCTGTCATGAAGCCAACCGAGGGCACGATCCTGACGGTGGCGCGTATGGGCGCACAGGCGGCACAGCTCACGGCAAGGGAGAATCCCGATCCGATCGCTGTATTTGAGGAAACCTGCAAGGCAGCTTCCGAGGCACTGGCGCAGACGACGGAAATGCTCCCGATCCTGAAAAAAGCCGGCGTTGTCGATGCCGGCGGTAAGGGACTCCTGACCATCTGGGAGGCAATGCTGGCGGTGTTCCACGGCGAAGCACCGGCAGAACCGGAGGAAACGGCTGCACCCAGAAAGCAGCAGGAGACCATCGCGATCGGCAGAGTCGATCTCGAAGAAGAGATCACCTATACCTACTGCACCGAATTCATCCTCGAAAAGAAGAAGGATTGTCCGGATCCGTTCAAGCTGCGTGCGTATCTGGAGACCATCGGTGACTGCGTGGTCGTGGTAGACGATGACGAGATCATCAAAGTCCATGTACATACGGACAATCCGGGCCTGGCGCTCCAGAAGGCGCTGGAATTCGGTCAGTTCATCAACGAGCCGAAGCCCAAGGTCGAGAATATGCGCATCCAGCACGCAGGCCGTGTCCGTGAAGCGCAGAATATGGCGAAGGACGAGGATTATGTACGCGCAGAGCCGGAGAACCAGTTCGGATTCGTGGCAGTGGCTGCCGGCGAGGGACTGGAGAATATGTTCAAGGAACTCGGCGTGGACTGCGTTGTCCGCGGCGGTCAGACGATGAACCCGTCCACCGACGACATCCTCAAGGCGATCCATGCAACCCCTGCCAAGACCGTCTTTGTCCTGCCGAACAACAAGAATATCATTATGGCGGCAGAGCAGGCGGTGAGCCTTGCTGACCGCAATGTCTGCGTCCTCCAGACACGCACCATTCCGCAGGGTATGAGTGCGATGCTGGCATTTGACGAAACACTGGACGCGGAGGGCAACCGCATTGCCATGACGAAGGCGTTCGAGCGTGTTTCGACGGGACAGATCACCTTTGCAGCCCGTGATTCCGAGCTGGACGGCCATCCCATCCGCAAGGGCGAGGTGCTGGCGCTCGACAACGGCAAGCTGGCGTTTACCGACAAGGATCTGAATCATGCGGCTTACAAGCTTGCCAAGAAGCTGGTGAGCAGTGATACGTCCTTCCTGACGGTCACTTACGGTGAGGATGTCACCGAGGATACCGCCGAGGAGCTGATCGCGAAGCTTCAGAACAAGTACGGCGATAAGATCGAGGTCATGCTTGTCAATGGCGGACAGCCGGTGTATTATTATATGATCGCGACGGAGTAAGCGGCCGCAGTGTAACTGAGAAAGCTGAATCGCTTATGCAAAAATTGCCTTCGGCGGCTTGCCGAGGGCATTCTTTTCATATGACTTCCGGAGGTGAGGAGATGGAACTGCTGTTTGAG
>JAFPXW010000104.1 GCA_017394565.1 Oscillospiraceae bacterium
ATGCGCGGCATTGCCTGTTCCGCGCTGCTGGGGCTTGCGGACTACCGGAAGGATGCGCTGGCGAGTGCGCTGCACGTCTACTTCCTCCAGAGAAAGTATCCGCACGCCGAGGTCTCCCTCTCCTGTCCGCGCCTGCGTCCCATCATCAACAACGGCAAGATCAATCCGCAGGATGTCGGCGAACGGCAGCTTTGCCAGATCCTCTTCGCGTACAGAATGTTCCTGCCGTTTGCCGGCATCACGGTTTCCTCGCGTGAAAGCAAGAGCTTCCGTGACGGCATCGTAAAGATCGCGGCAACCAAAATTTCCGCCGGTGTTTCGACCGGAATCGGCGACCACGAGAGCAAATACACCGGCAAGGAAAGCGACACCGAGGGTGACGAACAGTTCGAGATCAACGACTCGCGCAGCCTGCATCAGATGTATGAGGATATGTCTGGCGAGGGTTTGCAGCCGGTGCTGAATGATTACCTCTATGTGTAAGATCCTCTGCGTCACGAACCGTCATCTGTGCCGGGGCGACTATTTCCGGCAGATCGAACGCATCGCACAGGCGCATCCTGACGGCATCATTGTCCGCGAGAAGGACCTGCCGGAAGCGGCGTATGCGGTACTTCTGTCCCGTGTAGCAGAGATTTGTCAGAAGCACTCCGTTCCGGTCGTTGCGCACACATTTCCACATATTGCAGCAAAAACAGGTGTGGATGCACTGCATCTGCCGCTGGGCGTTCTGCGTGAGCTGGATGCGGAAGCCCGGCAGCAGTTCCGCCTGCTGGGTGCGTCGTGTCATTCGGCTGCGGACGCACAGGAAGCCGTCCGGCTTGGTGCGAATTACGTCACCGCCGGGCATATTTTTGAAACGGACTGCAAGAAAGGGCTCCCCGGCCGAGGGCTGGATTTCCTGCGGGAGGTCTGTGCGACCGTTTCCGTTCCCGTGTACGCGATCGGCGGTATTTCGCCGGAAAATACGCCTGATGTGTTGAAAGCCGGTGCGGCTGGCGTGTGCATCATGAGTGGATTCATGCAAAGCGAAGATCCCTCTGCACTTGCGGCGGCATTCCGGAAATAAAAATGATCCCCTCTGAAGTTTTCGGGCTTCAGAGGGGATCATTTTTTTGCTGTCATGTGAACTTACCGTTCCGGATTGACCTCGCGGATCTGGTAGGAAATATCACAGGTGCCGTCGTTGTAGTGCGCATCGAAGGTGTCGATCATGCGCTTGACCGCCACCCGGCCGCCGGCTTCATCCGATCCCACCAGGATGACAAGCACCTGATGACCGCAGATCGAGGAAATATCACCGCGGCGCAGCACCGTGCGCACGATCTTGATGAAATCGTACACACTGGCGGTTTCCGGGATGCCAAGCTCGCTGTCAAAATCGAAGATCACCAGCTGAGCTTTCTGCTCCAGACGCTCCAGCAAGCGCGACACGAAACGGTACATATTGGTAAAATCATGCTCCTCCACAATGAAGGAACCAGCACCGCGGTTGGCTTCGAGGATGCGGTCAAATGCCGCAAAATCCACATGATCCACCGTCAGCTCCGGCCGGCCTGTCAGCGCGTAGATGCGCTTGGTCAGAAGCCCCGGATGCAGCGGAAGCGGCAGAATATCGTCCGCACCGCAATGGAGGAGAAATTCCTGATTGTCCGCCGAAAGGTCAGACGTGATGACCGCCGTCGGGATCAGCCGGGATTTGAGATCCCTGATGATGGCGGCAAGCAGGTCGCCAGCAGAATCCTGCGAGAGCAGCACACAGTCGGTATCATTTGCGAAAACCGGCGTTTCCGTAAATGTGAACTGCATCTCGTCGATGTTGGCGACCGCCTGCCGGATCGCGGCATCCTCGCCGCTGAAAATGATGACATTCTTTCTCATAATACGCTCCTTTTTTGATTTGTGTTCGGATGGTCTTGTAAGAAAGCTGCCCCCGTGTTCCCATGATTTCTTTTTTCTGTGTATCCAGAACGGCTGCGGTCATTCTGTCCGCAATGCCGTGACAGGATCCTTGGTGGACGCCTTTTTCGCCGGGATAAATCCGCCGACCAGCGTCAGGAAAATGCTGATCGCGATGAGGATCAGTGCCGCCGGGATCGGCAGGATCGCGTTGATGCTGTCCGTCTTTGCAAGGCTGTGGATGAGGAGATTGCCGGGGATCAGCGTCAGCCACGACAGTCCGACACCGATCAGACCGGAACACAGTCCGATGATGAAGGTTTCCGCATTGAACACTTGCGAGATATTGTGCTTGGAAGCGCCGATCGCGCGGAGAATACCGATCTCCTTGGTGCGTTCGAGTACCGAAATATAGGTGATAATGCCGATCATGATGGACGACACGATCAGCGAAACCGCAACGAATGCGATCAGGATGTACGAGATCGCGTTGACGATGGTCGTGACGGAGGACATCAGCAAGCCGATGTAATCCGTGTAGCTGATCTGATCCTCCTCCGTGGCTGTTTCGTTGTATTCCTTGATGCAGCTCGAAATGCCCTCCTTCGCCGCAAAGCTGTCCACATAGATATTGATCGCGGACGGTGCCTCACGGCTGACAACACCGAAGGTCGTCATATTCGAGTCGTAGCTTCCGGCAGCAATGTAGCGGTCGTACACCTCCAGCAGGATGTCCTCGTCCGGATCCTTCATATATTCGTCCAGCGCCTCTGCAAGCTCCGGCTCCGACATTTCCGCAACCGCCATCATCTTTTCGATATCCTCCGGGGTGATATTGCCGTACATTTTGGTGTACATATCCGCCATCTGCTCCTGCGTCAGACCGGTCTGACCAGCCATTTGCGCCGCAAGTGCCGCCATATCACTTGGCATCGTCGTACCGGTGGTGCCGGTGCCACCGCCCATCATCTGTGCGTACAGGGCTGCCATATCGTTCGGCGAGGTGCCTGCCGGGAGCGCGGCACCGGAACCGCCCATCATCTGTGCATACAGCGCAGCCAGATCATTTTGTGACGTTCCTGCCGGGAGCGAGGCACCGGAACCTCCCATCATTTGCGCGTACAGGGACGCCAGATCATTGGCGGAGCCGGACGGAAGCGACACGCCGGAACCACCCATCATCTGGGAATACAGCGCTGCCATGTCTGTGGGGGACATTCCGGAAAATCCCGAAAATGCGGTGCCGTTGTCGGTCTGCTTCTTCATGTATTTGTCCAGCGCATCAGCAAGGACATCACTGAAAAAGTCCGAGAAATCCACATTCGGCATGGTCGGCAGTGTCAGATCCGTCGGCAGCGTCGGGAACGTCAGATCTGTCGGCAAGGTCGGGAAGACGAAACGCGGACTGGTTTCCGTCGTGGTTTCAGTCGGATCCGTAGATTCTGCCGGGGCCGTTTCATCCGTCGGCAGTTCTGTCGGTTCCGTGACAGGTTCCGTCGGATCCGTCGTGCCGGCCACCATGGCAGGATCAATGACCATCGTGTAGAACACGACGCTTTCCTGCGCAGGCTCGCCGTTTGTATCGGTGTAATCCTTAACAACTGTGATCGGATAGATGCCGGGGCGCGTGCTGTCAAATGCATCCGCCTGGAGAGTGTATTCCGCGAAATCCAGTGGCTGCAAATTGTCGATGAGTTCCGGCTCGCCGTTTTCATTCAGGGCAACGAAGCTGTCGTGAATGATGCCGCCCGTCAGATCCAGCGGTTCGCCGAGCTGGTAGATCGTTTTGTCCGGCGCACGCATCAGCCGGAAATCCGCGATCGCGATGCCGGCAGGTGCCGGATCCTGTGCGGTGATGCCGGTGCGGATCTCCGCTTCCAGCCTGTGCAGTCCGGCGCCGAGGAAATTCCCCAGATGCGCTGCCATCGCACCGCGCGGCGCGGCACTCCGGCGTGTGGAAGCCTGCGGCTTTTCGGACAGCGGCGAGAACGAGCCGAGGGCTTCCTCGAAGCTTTTCGTTTCGGACGTTGCTTCCGTCTCGGGCTGCGCATCGCTTCCCATCTCGCGCATCTGCTCGAGCATCAGGATTGTCTGGTACAGCGTGGCTTTCTCCGAAACGCCCATGCCGTCAATGTAGTTTTTCACGTCCGCCAGCTTATCCGTCGAGCCGTCAGCATCGAAATGCAGGCCATTCAGGATATTCACATCCGGATCGTCCTCCTGCGCCCTGACGATCTCGCTGCGGCTCGTGTAGTCGATGAGATAATCCGTCAGCGCACTCGTGTAACCGACCGGCTGTGTGATGAACATGGTGTCAAGTTCCTCCTTCGGGCGGATGACAGCGGTGATGTGGAGCTTCACCGCATCCTGAAGGAGCTGGTCAAATTCCGGGCTGTTCTCGTCGATGAGCGTATAAATGCCGTCGTCGCCCTTGACATAGCGGTCGCACTCGGGGACGAGGCTGAATTCCTGCGCACAGATCGCGGCATAATCCAGCCGGCGCTGTTCCTCCTGGACCTCATCGCCGTCCTCGATGCGCTTGGCGATCTCCTTATACTCCGATGTCGGCAGGAACCCGAGCTGATACAGGAACGTGGCTTCGATCTCGTTGTTGGCGTCGAGGACGAGGACCAGATCGTCGTAGGAATCCGGCATCGTGCCGTAGATGACCTCGTAATTGTCCGTGACCGTCCGGCTGATGAGCGCACCGTCTGTACCGGGCATCAATTCCTGAAAATTGCTGCTGGTGCCGGTCATCATGGTCATACTGCGCATCATCATGTTCATGAAGCTGTACTTGTTGTCCGTCCGTAGCGTACTGCCGTCGGTATTGACAAGCGCATCCTCACTGTCGTAGGTGTAGATCCCGAAGCGCGTGTCGTAGGTATAGACAACGCCGTTTTCGCCGATATATTTGTGGATCTTGCTGTCCGGATCCTCGATATACTTCTTGAACTCGGTGAGATTGTTCTGCTTGAAGGACGTCGTC
>JAFPXW010000105.1 GCA_017394565.1 Oscillospiraceae bacterium
GATATTGACGCCGTACTTCTTCAGGTCGTTTGCCAGATTCAGCGGAGTCTGACCGCCGAACTGTGCGATGACGCCGACCGGCTTTTCCTTCTCGTGGATGGACAGCACGTCCTCGAGCGTCAGCGGCTCAAAGTAGAGCTTGTCGGAAGTATCATAGTCGGTAGAAACGGTCTCCGGGTTGCAGTTGACGATAATGCTCTCGAAGCCGAGCTTCTTGAGGGCGAGTGCCGCATGAACGCAGCAGTAGTCGAACTCGATACCCTGACCGATTCTGTTCGGGCCGCCGCCGAGGATCATGATCTTCGGCTTGTCCGTATTGCACGGGCTCTTGTCTTCAGAGAGATGGTAGGTGGAATAGTAGTAAGCCGCATCCTTCGTGGAGGAAACGTGTACGCCCTCCCATGCTTCCCGGATGCCGTAGCCCAGACGGGCATTGCGGATCTCCTCCTCGGTCACGTCGAGGATCTGGGACAGGTAGCGGTCAGAGAAGCCGTCAAGCTTTGCCTGGCGCAGTGCATTTTCTGCCGGAACAGCGCCCTTCTTCTGCATGAGGGCTTCTTCCTCCTCAACGAGTTCCTTCATCTCGTTCAGGAAGTAGTGCTTGATCTTGGTCAGCTCATAGATCTCATCCACGGTCGCGCCCTTGCGCAGAGCCTCGTAGATGATGAACTGGCGCTCGCTGGTCGGCTGGTTGAGCATGGCCAGCAGTTCTTCCTTGGACTTGGAATGGAAGTCCTTGGCAAAGCCCAGACCGTATCTGCCGGTCTCGAGGGAACGGATCGCCTTCTGGAAGGCTTCCTTATAAGTCTTGCCGATGGACATGACCTCGCCGACGGCACGCATCTGTGTACCCAGCTTGTCCTCAGCGCCCTTGAACTTCTCAAACGCCCATCTTGCGAACTTGATAACCACATAGTCGCCGTCCGGAACATACTTGTCGAGTGTGCCGTACTTGCCGCACGGGATCTCGTCAAGCGTCAGGCCACAGGCAAGCATCGCGGAAACGAGCGCAATCGGGAAACCGGTCGCCTTCGATGCCAGTGCAGAGGAACGGGACGTTCTCGGATTGATCTCAATGACAACGATTCTGCCGGTCTTGGGATCATGTGCGAACTGGCAGTTGCAGCCGCCGATGACTTCGACTTCCTCGATGATCTTGTAGGAGTATTCCTGGAGTTTCTTCTGGACATCCTCGCTGATGGTCAGCATCGGAGCCGAGCAGAAGGAGTCACCGGTATGTACGCCGATCGGATCAATGTTCTCGATGAAGCAGACGGTGATCTTGTTGTTCTTGGCATCGCGAACGACCTCGAGTTCCAGTTCCTCCCAGCCGCTGATGCACTCCTCAACGAGTACCTGATGCACGAGAGAAGCCTGCAAGCCGCGCTCACATACGACCTTCAGCTCGTCCACATTGTAAACCATACCGCCGCCGGCGCCGCCCATGGTATAAGCCGGACGCAACACGACAGGATAATGCAGCTCCTCTGCGATCTTGACAGCTTCCTCTACAGAGTAAGCCTCGTGAGAACGCGGCATCTCGATGCCGAGCTTGTTCATGGTTTCCTTGAATTCGATTCTGTCCTCACCGCGCTCGATGGCATCGACCTGCACACCGATGACCTTCACATTGTACTTCTCCAGTACGCCTGCATTGGAAAGTTCGGAGCAGAGGTTCAGACCGGACTGACCGCCCAGGTTCGGCAGCAGTGCATCCGGGCGCTCCTTGTCGATGATCTGCGTCAGACGATCGACGTTCAGAGGCTCGATGTAGGTGATGTCAGCAACATCCGGATCGGTCATGATGGTCGCCGGATTGGAGTTGACAAGCACGATCTCGTACCCCAGGTTGCGCAGCGCCTTGCAGGCCTGCGTACCGGAGTAGTCGAACTCACACGCCTGACCGATGATGATGGGGCCGGAGCCGATGATCATAATCTTGTGGATATCCTGTTTCTTTGGCATAGCTTCTCTCCCTACCCGTGCGGGGTGCGCACGAAAATATTTTGGCATTTGTAAGAAAATGCTATTTCTTGGGGAAATCCGGCAAAATCCGGACGATCCCAATTTACCCTATCTTATATCATACCACAAATCGACAGAAATTGCAAGAGGGAGAGCCAAACTTTTTCGTCTAAATTTTTTCAGCTTAACAGGGTAAAGCTTTGTGCGTATTATCAGGGGCGTCCGATCATTCCTCCTCCGGCAGCGGCGCAGAGGTGAGCTTCCGGTCGGAAACTTTCAGCAGATAGATGCCGTAAACCACGCAGATCAGGCACATCACGGCGATGCCTGCGATATGCGAGGACGTGAGCGTTTCCTCCTGCCTTGCAAAGAAACTCAGCGAATTGCACAGCATATGCCCGATCGTGGTCGGGATCAGGCTTCTGCCTGCCAGCACCGCAGCCGCGAACGCAAAGCCGATGCAGCTGGCATACACAAGCTGCAATGCCGTTTCCATGCCGCCCTTGCCGAACAGCAGATTCACCGCGTGGCCGATGCCGAAGCCCAGCGCCGCCCACCAGAAGGCGCGGCGCGCGCTGGTCCTGCCGATGGCGCGGAACAGAATGCCGCGGAAGATCAGCTCCTCCATAAACGGCGCGAGGATGCCGATCGCCAGCACGCCGCAGACGGTTGCCGCCGGCGTGTCCTCACGATGTCCGAAGCCGTGCCAGAGGTTTTCCGTCATGGCGGCAAACAACGGAAGGAAATACAGCACCCGTTTCCAGCCGCCCCGGAAGCCTTGCAGGAACCAGCTTTTCAGCAGTTCATGCCGCTTGGCAAAGATCAGCAGTATCGCTGCAAAAACAGAATTCAGCTCGATTACGGCGAGGTAGTTTTTCGCCGGATCGTCCGTCAGATTCTGCATCGTTCCCGTTCCCATGACGTACAGAACGATCCAGATGACGGCAAACAGGACCGGCTTTTTATCCCAGAGTTTCTTCATGATGTGTTCCCTCCTGTTGTTTTAATGCGCCGATCGTTCCGTAGAAGATCAGCGACAGCATCCCGGCTGCATACGCCGGATCATACGGCATGGCATTGTTCGCCAGAAAGCTCGCGTACCCGTGGACTGCCAGTTCCAGCGCCGCAAAAACCTCCGCCGCCTGTTTGGAAGTCAGGTTCGCTTCTCTTTGCAGGATTTGCAGGATCGGCGCAAGCTGGGGACTTTGCATCAGGTCGCGCAGATCCGCACCGTGCAGATGATCCGACTGAAACAGAAACCGGAACAGATGCCCCTCCTCTGCCCCGAACCGGATGTACCGCAGTCCGATGGAGAGCATAGGATTTGTGGCTGCCGCGTCCGGTTCCATCAGGTACGCCGTGTGAAAGGCATCCGCCCGCTGATACAGCGCATCCTTGAACGCCTCGACCGAACCGAAATGATACAAAAGCGGCTGTGTCGAGCAGCTCAGCGCCGCTGCGATGTTTCTCGCATTCAGTGCGTTTTCCCCATCCTTTCTCAGAATGCGCATCCCTGCTTCGAGCAGGAGGTCTTTGGTGATCTTAGGTTTTGTGGACATATCTGTCACCTCCAGAATTATAACTACTGTTATTATAACATATGTTATTTTATTTGTCAAGTGCTTGACTTTTGAAAGCAACTGTAGTATAATAATACAAAAAGCCTACTATTTCCGTAAGCGAAAGGAGAAATATCTATGAAGACCATCCAGAGCTTCACCATCAACCACGACATCCTCGGAAAAGGAATGTATACCTCTCGTGTGGACGGCGACGTTGTGACATACGACATCCGCATGAAAATCCCGAATAATCCGGAAAACGACTACCTCACAAACGGCGC
Organism: Oscillospiraceae bacterium; assembly: GCA_017394565.1. Taxonomy (GTDB): domain Bacteria; phylum Bacillota; class Clostridia; order Oscillospirales; family Ruminococcaceae; genus UBA3855. The sequence continues at coordinate 3,809 of JAFPXW010000105.1, forward strand.
TGCGCACACCTTCGAGCATCTGTTCGCCACCTACGCCCGCAATTCCGCAGCATCCGACAAGGTCGTCTACGTCGGGCCGATGGGCTGCCTGACGGGGTTCTATTTCCTCGTGCGCGACACGCTGTCCCCTGCTGAGACCATCCGCCTGGTGCAGGAAAGTTTCGCATTCATCCGCGATTACAGCGGCGAGATCCCTGGCTCTAAGAAGATCGAGTGCGGCAACTACAAACTGCATGACCTCGACGGCGCGAAAAAAATCGCTGCCGATATGTGCGAAGTCCTCCGGAACTGGACTGTGGAGCAGCTCGTTTATCCCCAGTAAACTGGTCATTTTCATCCCGAAACAAAAAGCGGAAGCGCCGGATCTGTGAGCGCTTCCGCATTTCCTATTATATTCTTATGAGATCACCGTTTTCTTCCCATGATGCGCGGTTTGAGGATCTCGCGATAGACTCTGCACATCCCTGCGATCGAGTAGTCGTACATCAGAAAGAAAGGATTGAGGACGGCGAGCAGGACGGCGCCGCCGTATTTACCGAAATCTTCAATGGCTTCGAGCAGATCCTCCAGCCCCAGCACATAGACATTGATCCGGAAGTA
>JAFPXW010000106.1 GCA_017394565.1 Oscillospiraceae bacterium
CTTCCCAGGCCGTTGCATTGCTGCCGTCGATCGCCATGGCGCCGTCGCCGTCAGATGCATCTGCTGTACCGGATTTTGCGATGTTGCCGAGCCGGGGCGCGGCATCCTGCAATTTCAGATTGCCGCTGAGTCTGTAAGTTTCGCCAGCCTGCGTCGCAAAGCTGATGCGCTTGCCGCCGCAGCGGACGTTGCAGACCTTGCCGGATTTAGAGAGGATCTCCACGCCCGTGAGGACGCCGTCCTCCCACGTCATGGAGGTGATCTCGAAATTGCCCCGTGCGCACAGACCTCTGACATGGCCGTTCGACCACGCTGCCGGAAGGGCAGGGAGCAGCGAGATCTCATCGTTCTGGCTCTGGAGCAGCATCTCTGTCACGCCTGATGTGAAGCCGAAATTGCCGTCGATCTGGAACGGCGGATGGGCATCCCAGAGGTTCGCGTACAGTCTGCCGTCCTCCTTGCCGTTGACGGGCGTGATGAGGAGCTTGACCAGTTGATAAGCGTGTTCGCCGTCCTCCAGTCTTGCCCAGCAGTTGAGTTTCCACGCTTCCGACCAGCCGGTCCCGGCGTCGCCGCGCTGTCCGAGGGATGTTTTCGCTGCATCCGAAATGGCGGAATTGGTGGACGGACTGTATTCATTGCCGGGGAACAAGCCGTAAATATGCGAGATATGTCGGTGTTTTTCATTCGGATTATCCCAGTCATATGCCCATTCCATGAGCTGACCGTGCTTTCCGGTCTGCGGCGGACGGATCTGCGAAAGCGTGTCCGCGATCTGCTCCTTGAATTCTGCATCCGTACCGAGAAGATCCGCTGCCTGCACCGTATCCGAGAACAATTCACGGCAGATCGCATTGTCCATCGTGGTGCTGTAGGAACAGTGGACGTTCTCATTCCAGCCATAGCCCGGCAGACCAAGCTCAGGCGAAGCGCTGGGACTGACGACCATATACGTCTGACCGCTGATCTCCTGCGGGATCATGAGCCGGTTCAGGAATTGCGTGCTGCCCTTGATGACGGGATACACGTCCTGCAAATACGCCTCGTCCTGGTTGAAACGGTACGCATCGAACAGCATATTGGAAACCCATGCACCGCCGGTCGGCCACATTCCCCACTGTCCGTCGATGGGGCCTGTCCGGTTCCAGATGTCGGTGTTGTGGTGCAGCACCCAGCCCTCGTCGATGCCGTACTGCACCTGTGCGGTCTTGTGTCCGCTGACTGTGAGGGCCTTGGCTTTCTCCACGAACGGCACGAAGCATTCTGCCAGATTGGTCGTGAGTGCCGGCCAGTAGTTCATTTCGTAGTTGATATTCGTCGTGGATTTGCTGCCCCATGCCGGATTGGTGTATTTATTCCAGATGCCCTGCAGATTCATTGCCTGCGCATCGCGCGAACCGGAGATCATCAGGTAACGGCCGTACTGGTACAGCGTCTCGACCATTTTAGGATCCTCGGTCTTGCCGAATTCTGAAATGCGCTGTTCAACGGTCTTGGCATTCGTGACAGCCGAATCACCGCCGAGGTCCAGATCCACACGATGCATCAGCGAACTGAAATCGTCCGCGTGGCGCTCAAACAGAGTATCATAATCCATGCCGTTCACAGCAGCAAGATCCTTCGCGGAATCGCCTTTTTCGTCGCCGTTACAGGTCGTGGCGTTGACAAAATTCGTGCGGATGGCAGTCACCAGCATCACGGAATCGGCATTTTCGACATGGATGCGATCCTTGGTTGCGCTCACATTGCCGCCGGTGGGGATGACCTTTGTCCGCGCACAATAGTACACCGCGCCCTTTGTCCAGCAGTCATCGTCGCCGTGGCCGGTCGCAATGATGGTATCGCCGTCGGTGGAAACGTTGCCGTTCAGCAGTCCGTCATACCCGATCTGGCAGGACACACCGCCGGCAGAATCGCACGAAATGCGTGTGACCATGACCTGATCCGGATAGCTGACGAAGCTTTCTCTCGTGTAACGCTTGCCGCCGCTGGTGTACGTCGTGGTCGCCACGCCGGTATTCATGTCCAGTTGACGCGAATAATCGCCGACATTCTCGTGACCGGCCGCGATCTTCAGCATCCCGACCTTCTGGTATTTTGCCTGACCGCCGCCGATCATTTTAGAACCGATGATGTCATTGGCTTCCTTGTATTTGCCCTGTGACAGGAGGCTCTGCACCTCTTTCAGGTAGCCGGCAGCACCCTCGCGGTCGTTGGAACCCGGCCCTGCGCTCCAGACTGTGCATTCATTGAGGTCGATCCATTCGGTCGGGCAGTTGCCGTAGACCATCGCGCCGATGCGCCCGTTGCCCAGCGGCAGCGCACGGTAGAAGGATTCGGCATTGTCAAAGGCATTGTCCTTGCTGTAGGTGCCTGCCTGCGTGGTATAGTGCATCACGAGGTCTGGATCAAAGTCTGCCGCCTGACAGACGATCGTGTGTTCTGCAATGACCGGTGCGAACGGCATAATGCTCAGTGCCATCGCAGCAGCACACAAAATGGCGGAGATACGCGATTTCTTTCGCATGGTTCAATTCCCCCTATCGAAATGTAGAGATGTTTTTTTATCTGTCATTCTCTTTTCTCATAATCCCCTTGCAAGTCGATAGCGTATCTGATTTTCTATAGTAATTAGTTTTATTATAGCATCTGATTCCACATTTGTCAATGATTTTTGTGGATTTTATGAATAAATTTGTACAAAATTTTATGATTTCCGGTCAAAATCACACAAAAATCAACCGGACAGCCTGCACGAGATCGTACAGACGTCCGTTTGAGCTTGTCAAAAAAGGCTGTTTTGGGGAAGGCGTACTGCGAGCCGCCCCACCAATACTAACAACTTAACAAATTGAACAGGCATCCTTCTTTCCCTCATCCCCCAACAATGCTAACAACTTAGCAAATTGAACAGGCGCGTTTCTTTCCCCCCACCCCCAACCCCCTCCCCAAGGAGAGGGCTTTTTTTGCCGGGGGCTGCGCCCCCTGCACCCTGCTATGCCTTGCGGCAAGCGCTAAAGTTGTTGGCATTGCATCCCCCAACCCCCTGCTCTGCATAAGCGAACAGCGGCGGTCGTTCCTCGCTGGCTGCCTGCTTATCCCCAGGGAGGGGGCTATCTATGGAGGGTGCTGCGGCGAACGCCCCGTCCCCTCTGCAATGCTCAGCATCTCCCCACACCGTGGGGAGTCACCCTCCACCCGCAAAATTCATAAAATGGGGACGAAAAATGATAAAAATTGATTTCCATGTTGCATCTGCCGTATCACTTTTTAACATCTCTCTAACATTTCGCGAACATCTCGCAAACAGCCCCTTGGTATACTATCATTACACCAAGGGGAACACCCCGGAAAGGAACATGGATCATGCAAAAAGCAAAAACTCATGATGCCCTCGCCATCGGCGGCATGGTACTTGCCGGATTATCGGCTTCCGCGCTGATGCTGTACGGCTGTATGCATCCGCAGGCGGCACATCTTCCATCGGATGCGCTGAAAGCCTACCTCACCGACGATTACACCGACTACCTCCTGGACGACAGCGGTGTGCATCAGATCGACATCGAGATCAGCGACCTCAGCTGGGACTATATGATCTCCCACGCTGAGGATGAGCAATACGTCACCTGTACGGCGGTCATTGACGGCGAGCGCTTTGAGAATATCGCCATCCGTCCCAAAGGAAATTCCTCCCTCACGTCCATCGCCAGCCAGAACAGTGAGCATTTCAGCTTCAAGATCGAATTCGACCGCAACGACCCGACGCTCACCTACCACGGACTGGACAAGCTTTCACTCGGCAACCTCGGTCAGGATCCCAGCTGCCTGAAAGATCATGTGGCGTACCGGCTGTTTGAGGAGCTGGACGTTCCGGCACCGCTGTCGAGCTACACCGTCGTCAGCGTGAACGGCGAACCGCTGGGGCTGTATCTGGCGAGTGAAGCCATTGAGGATGCGTTCTGTCAGCGTAATTACGGCGACGGCTACGGCCAGCTTTACAAGCCCGACAGCTTCGCGATGAACACGATCGACCAGAGCGCCATCCTCGATCACAGCTCGCCCGATGCGCCGCTGTCCGTCGTGGAGCGTATCATGAGCGGTGAGTACTACGCCGATGCCACTTCCGGCGACCGTGCGGATATTCTGGGAGATCTGGTCACGCCGATGTTTGCATCCGTCAAGCCGCAGACGGATCTTTCCGCACTCCTGTATGCCGGCGACAATGTGAAGGATTACAGCGTCATTTTCGATACGAATGTCTTTCCCACAACAGACGCCGACGAACAGCGGCTCGTTTCTGCAATCCGGACACTGAATACCTCCGACGATCCGGCAAGCGCTGTCGATGCGGATGCACTGACCGGATACTTCGCGGCGCACAATTTCGTGGACAATTACGACAGCTACAACAGCGTGTTCGTCCACAATTTCTACCTGCACGAACAGGACGGCAAAGTCTCCCTCGTGCCGTGGGATTACAACCTCGCATTCGGCTCGTTCAATTACGAATGTGCGGCTTCCAGTGTGCTGGAGGGCTGTGCATTCGACTATATGCCGGACACCGGAAATGCAATGACAGTCGAGCAGAGCATGGTCAATTATCCCATTGATTCGCCGACATTCCATGTGGAACTAAGCGATCGTCCGCTGCTGCAGGTCCTATTGACAGACGAAACCCTGCGGCGCGAATACCACGCGAAGCTCGACCGGCTCCTGCAATTTGTGGAAAGCGGGGAATTCGATGCATTTCTCTCACGCGCCGAGGAACAGATCCGCCCGTATGTGGAGCAGGGGCTGACCTTCTACACGCCGGAGGAATTTGAAGCCGGTGCATCCGCGATGGAGACCTTCTGCCGTCTGCGTGCAGAAAGCATCCGCGGACAGCTAAACGGCGACATTCCCGCTACACTGGAAGGGCAGCAGGCGGCACCGGAACGCCTGACGGATGCGTCGGAATTGCACTTGTCGGATCTTGCGAATTTCAATGCGCTGATCGCAGGACTGGACACGGAAACCGTCCAGACTTTACTCGAAACGGCATTGCAGGAGCATATTTCTGACGGCACAAAGGGCGCGGTTCTCGCCGTGCGCGAATACGCCGCAAATCCTTCCAAACTGACCAAGCAATTCCCGGCACTTGTGCGTATCCCGTTCGTTTGGAACACGATCTCCGGAAAGGTCGAACCGTACATTCTGCTGGTCGTTTCGATGATCGTGATGCTCATCGGATTTTCGCGTGTCAGACGCTACCGGAGGAGGTGAGTGCAATGCAGATGCGTCATGAACATAAATTCTACCTCAATTACCTTGACTACACGGTGATCCGTTCAAGACTTTCGGCGGTCATGCAGGCGGATACCCATGTGTCGGCAGACGGACGTTACCTCATCCGCAGTCTGTACTTCGACAATGCCGCAGACAAGGCACTTCGTGAGAAAGCCGACGGTGTCAGCCAGCGCGAGAAATTCCGCATCCGCTGCTACAACGGGAACCACGATTTCATCCGGCTCGAAAAGAAACTCAAATCGGGAGGACTCGGCACGAAGATCTCCGCCAGACTCACGAAGGAGGAAACACAGCGCATCATCGACGGGGACATCGCCTTCATGAAGGACAGCGGCCGGCCGCTGCTCACCGAGCTGTACGGCAAGATGACGACCGAACGCCTTCGTCCGAAAACCATCGTGGACTATACCCGTGAGCCGTTTATCTACGATGCCGGAAATGTCCGTGTAACGCTCGATTACGACATCCGCACGGGACTTTCCTGCACGGATATGCTGCACGACGTTCCGACTATCCCGACCGAACCGGGACTTGTCATCCTCGAGGTGAAGTACGACAATTTCCTGCCCGATGTCATCCGCGACATCATCCAGCTGCGCAACCGCGAAGTTTCGGCATTCTCCAAATACATGAGCTGCCGGAAATACTTCTGATCTATGGTGTGTTGACACGAAAATCATGTGCAGATTTTTGAGCAGAATTTCTCGACGCAGTATGCATAAAATTCTGCCAAAAAGATGCGTTTTAGGCTTAGTGTCAACACTCCCTGAATCACAAAACAGAAAGGGTTATTTATTATGAGTTTCACAGATATTTTTACCTCCGACATGGTCAGCCGCGTGACGGCCGTTTCCGTCACCGATATGCTCATCGGCGTGGCGCTCTCGTTCCTGCTGGGCGCGTTCATCTTCTTCGTGTACCGCAAGACCTTCAATGGTGTGCTGTATTCCGCCAATTTCGGACTTTCCCTCATCGGATTGTGCATGATCTCGACGGTTCTCATCATGGCGGTTTCCAGTAATGTCGTGCTGTCGCTCGGCATGGTCGGTGCGCTCTCCATCGTCAGATTCCGGACGGCGATCAAGGAGCCGCTGGACATCGTGTTCCTGTTCTGGGCGATTGCCGCCGGCATCATTCTGGCGACCGGTATGATCCCGCTTGCTGTATTCGGCAGCATCGCCGTCGGCGCAGCACTTCTCGGACTTGCGAACCGCGGCATCAAAGCGAATCCCTACCTCGTGGTCGCAACGCTGGAGGATTCCGATGCGGAAGCCGCTGTCATGGACATCATTGCGGAGGCCACCAGCCGCCACCTCCTCAAGGGCAAGACCTTCTCCAAGACCGGCAGCGAGGAGCTTACGGTCGAGGTGCAGATGAAGAACGGCGAGAGCAAGTTTGTCAAGTCCCTCCACGACCTGCCCGGCGTCAGCAATGTCGTGATGGTCAGCTACAACGGCGACTACATGAATTGACCACATTTTTGCAAAAAAGCCCATGTGCGATTTTGAACGCACATGGGCTTTGCTTGTATGCGGCAGGATTCATTTCAGATACCATCCTAATTTGTATCTGAGGATCGTGAGCAGCAGGAGGATCACAAATATGACAAGCTCCAGAAAAGCGTTATAATGATCCACTTTCTTTTTTGTCTCAGGGTATCGTTTCATGATCGGCCGGTAGATCAGAAGCAGATCCAGTACCACACCCAGGAGGAACAATCCGATGCCCGTCAGTCCCATCGCGACATTTTGCTTTGCATTGTAAAGATAGACCAACTCGGGGAATACCATGACGACCAGCCCAAGCCCGACACCGCCTCCGGGGTTACGATGGTGCTGATGGTAGTCCTCGGCATCAATATAATTGTCCGTATAATGGTTGCTGCCAAAATCCATGAATTTCTCAAACCTGTTCCAAGCTTTTTCCTTAAAAGACATTGCTGCTCATAGCCTCCTGTATCTGATACGATTTCAGCAATCATTATAGCACATCACTGCAAAAATGTCAACAAGAAAACGCCACAGGATCCTGAAATCTCTCAGAACCCTATGGCGTCATCGTTCCTTATTTCTGATCCTCAGCCAGATACTTTGTCAGCACCTCATGCATCGGGAGATAGTCGCGCTTGACCTTGATGGGATTGCCCTGCGGATCCAGGAAGCAATGCGTGGATGTGCCGGTGCAGCAGACTTTTCCGGTGGCCTTATTGCGGACTTCATAGGAGAAGCCGTAGCGCAGGCCATTGTACAGATTCAGGCGTGTCTCGATCTCAACCGTGTCGCCGAAGCGCACCATCTGGATGTATTTCGCATCCACCGTCAGCACGGGGCACACAATGCCCGTCGCTTCCTGATCGGCAAAGCGCATCCCTACCGCGTCGAGGTACGCAACACGCGCCTCCTCGAACCAGCGGATATAATTGGAATGATGCACGATCTTCATCTGGTCGGTCTCGTAATAATGCGGTGTGCGTTCGTAAATGACCATTTACTCCGCCTCCTTCGCTGTGATCTCCTTCTTCTTTTTGAAGACGACAAGCTTTGAGAAGAAGTAGTTTGCCAGGGTAACGACCACCTGCGCCGTGAACTTGAAGATCCAGTACATGAGGTGATTGTCCACGGTTTCGCCGTCGGAGGAATAGAAGTGCGCACCGATGTTCATGATGACCATTTCCATGAACAGCGACGCAATACGGGCAGAAACGAATGTCCACAGCTCATACCAGAACTGCTTGCCGGACTGCGTAACGCTCTTGAATACGTACTTCTTGTTGACATAGAACGCAAAGATGACTGCCACTGTCCATGCGATCGCCGTTGCGATCGTGGTCTTGACGGCAGCTGCATCCCATGTCAGGAGATTGGGAATGGTCAGTCCCTTGATGGGCAAGGGGTTGAGGAGCGCCTGTGCCACGCCCTGTACGATGAGGTTCAGGATGGTCGTGAGCAAGCCGTAATAAATGTAAATGATCAGCTCCTCGAACTTGTCATAGAGCTTCTTCAGGGGCTTGGGAAGCAGCTTCACAAAAAACTGCAAGATTTTATCAAACATCATAGTTCCTTTCGGGCAAATTGAAGTGAGAAATGCAATGCCTGATGCCTGCACAGGTTCTTACATTAACTCGCAGATGAGTTCGCTGAACTCTGCCGGATTCTCGATCGGCATACCCTCAAGCAGGAGTGCCTGATTGTACAGGAGCTTTGCGTACTTGCCGACCTTGTCGGTGCCTGCGAGAGCCGTCAGACGTGCAAAGACCGGATGC
>JAFPXW010000107.1 GCA_017394565.1 Oscillospiraceae bacterium
GATGTCAGGAAGAACACCATGAAATTGGAGATCCTGACCATAAAAGCGCCGACCGGACGCATATCCCCTTTGTAAATATATGCCGCGCGGTCGAATCCCAGCAGGAACGTTGCAGCCAGCTCCATCAGGATCAGGATCCATTTTCTTCGATCCGACAGAAACTGTGTGAACAGCAGCAGACCTGCCATCATGCAGCAGACTGCGCAGAGTGCCAGCATGATATTCAGCTGGTGTTCTCTGATGATCTCAAACATGATCGTATCATCCCCCTTTCTTCTCTGTCCCCTGTTTCACCCTTGCCAGGATCTCCCTGTAGGATTCATATTCCGCCAGCAATGCTTCATGATGCTCACGGATATAGCCGGGATCATGCCGTTCGCCGGCATCCTCCAGCTTCAGGGCATTTTCTGCCAGTCCCATCGCGCCGATGATCTGTGCAGAAATGCGCAGGCCATGGATCTTGAGCAGGTAGAGTTTCAGATTGCCACTGTCATATGCTTCGCGGATATTCAGCGCGTTGTTGTCGATGGTATCCAGAAACAGCTTCAGAGAAAAGACATAATTGGCGATGCTGCCTGCATTCCGGATCCCGTCCGGCACGGAGATGGTCTTCTCCTCGTGCAGCCAGTCATATTCCGGCGGCAGCTCGGTCAGCTCCGCATTGCTGCCGTCACGCTGGGGCTTTTCCATCATGGCGTCCGGAATATGCCGCATGATCGTTCGCTCCAGATCCTCTGCGTCGATCGGCTTCGCAAGGAAGCCATTGAAGCCCTTCGACCGGTAGAACGCCTCATCCTGCGTCGCATTTGCCGTGATCGCGTAGACAGGCAGCCAGCTGTTGAATTCGCGGATCTTCTCTATGACCTCCAGACCATCCATGCCCGGCATGATGATATCCAGAAATACCACATCGAAATGCGAATCGCGGATCTTATTCAATGCATCCTCACCGCTGCGGGACGTGGTCACGAACGTTCTGGTCGCCTTCAGCAGTCCCTTCATGATATTGAGGTTGACCGGGCTGTCATCGACGATGAGAATGTCCGCATCCGGTGCAATGAACTGCGGGATATACGGTCCGCCTGCAAGACGCTCGCTCTGCTCCGCAAAGACGCCGATCGGCGTGTCATCCACGATGTGCTGCGGTACCGTCAGAACGAAGGTGCTGCCCTCGTGATAGACGCTCGTGCATTGCAGATCGCCGTCCAGAAGCATCGCAAAGCGCTTGGAAATATCCAGCCCCAGTCCGGTCCCCACAATGTCATTGTGAATCTCCTCATCGAGCCGTTCGTATGCCACAAAGAGCTTGTCGAGCTCCTCCGGCCTGATGCCGCTGCCGGTATCCTTTACGGAGAAGCGCAGCATGGCAGTATCGACATAGCGTTCGTCCATGGATACGCTCAGGATCACGCTGCCAGTACTGGTGTATTTCACGGAATTGACCAGCAGATTCAGGATGATCTGCTTGATCTTGCCGGAATCTCCGTACAGACGGCTCGGCAGCATTTCGTCGATCTGTGTCTCAAAGAGCAGCCCCTTGTCCTTGCACCGCAGACGCACCATGGGGATCACGGCACGCAGCATTTCCTGCAATTCGTACTCCTGTTCCACCAGGTGCATCTTGCCGGATTCGATCCGGGAGATGTCCAGCAGGTCGTCGATCAGGTGCAGCAGAGATTCCGAGGCATTGCGGATCTCAAAGGCATAATTCATCGCTGCCATAAAATAATCGTGCGGAACGCCGGTCGCATCCTCGCGCATGGCCATCTCGTTCATGCCCATGATGGTGTTGATCGGTGTGCGGATCTCGTGGGACATATTCGCCAGGAAGCGCGTTTTTGCGGTATTGGCACGCTCTGCGTCTTCCTTCGCCTGCCGGATCTCGTCATACTGTCTGGCAATGACCGTGGAACGCATGATCCTCCAGACGATCAGTCCCACCACAGATGCCACCAGAACCAGTACCAGCACCTGTACGATCAGCAATTCGCCGGGACGCGCCTTCTTGGTGATCCGATAGCTTTCGTCCTGGAGGACTTCCTCCGTCCGTCTGTCCAGGACCTGAATATGCAGCGTGTAGCTGCCATACGGCAGGTTGGTATATTCGAGGGACGTCAGTTCGCTTTTGTGGACGGTGATGCCGTCGTCCGGGCCGCCCTCCAGCCAGATCCGCAGCAAGGGATCGAGCATGGTATAATCCAGCACCGATGCCGCGATCTGGATACGTCCGCGTGATGCCGGCAGTCGGTACACGCCGTCCTCGTCCGCATCGACCGGAACATCGTCACAGGTGATCGAGCGGATCCCCATCAGCACCAGGGCATTTTCTTCGTAGTAATGATCAATATTGACCTTGATCACGCCGTTTCTGCCGGGGATATAGAGGTTTCCGTCCGCATCCTGGGCACCGTGGGCATTGGACGTGACCGGGTACGGCAGTCCGCTGGTGACGGTGCAGAGGCTGAACCCGGTGATCCTGTCGTGCAGCAGCTCCTCCGCATCCACGGTATACACCCCGCAGGAGGACAGGATCCAGGCTGTGCCGCTGTCATTGAAATACAGATCATAATTATGACTGTACGGGAGCGACTGTACCGGCGTGATGGTTCCGTCCTCATACAGGATCTCGATGGAATTGGAAGTCACCAGCCAGCAGACACCCCGTTCCTCATCCGGGATCACGCGCAGAACAACATCACTCGTCAGGCCGTTTTCCCTGCCAAGGTGCTTCACCTCGTTCTCGCCGATCACATACATACCGCCGCCGTCCGTGCCGACAAGATACGTCCCGTCCTCCATCTGCGCTGCCGTCAGAAAGACGGTATTGGCAATGCCGTCCCCGCTTCCGGCGCTGCGGACGACCTTACCGTCCCGGATGACCGCCAGTCCGCCGTTTGTGGCGGCATAGACACTGCCGTCCGGCGATGCGGCAACATACCGCACCTGATCGTCCGGCAGTCCGTTGGCTGTCGTGAAGGTCCGGATCTCCTTGTCATGCGTGTAGCAGATCAGCCCCAGACGATTCGTGTAGGACGCAAGCCAGAGATTTCCGGACGGATCCTTTGCGATGCTGCGGATCTTCGACGTGCCGATGTACCGCGTCAGCGAATTCTTGACGGATCGGCCGTTCTGGTTCATGATGCGCAGGCCGTTGTCTGTGCCGATGTAGAGCGCGTCATCCGTCAGACAGACGGCATCCGCCACCTCCGGCTGCCAGCCGGCTTCGCCCGTGATGTCCATAAAGTGATTCGTGACCAGCTTCATCACGCCCTGTGTCGAGGAAGCCAACCACAGATTCCCCTGATAATCTGACGTCGTCATTTCGATGCCGCTGTTGACGGGAATGCCCTCCAGCAGCTGGAATCCGCCGGTTTCCTCCAGGTAGCCGACGCGGCTCGCAGAGGACGCCCAGATGCGTCCGCAGTCTGCGCTCAGCCAATGCACGCTGCCGCCCAGCACCGACGCATCGGTTTTCTCCAGCTGATCTGCCGGTGCGCCGAAATCGCCGTGACAGATCCTGCCGTTCTCTGTGCCGAGGTAGAGCTTCCCGGCTTCCTCCGGATCTGCAGTGAGCGTCGTGATCTTCCCGATGCCAAGGGATTCGCCGGAATACAGCGCGGTAACAGACTGACGCTCCACAGCAAAGACAATGCCGGAAGCTGTCTGCCCGTAGATCGTGCCGGCAGCATCGGTGTCAAGCCGCAGGATCCGTTCGCCGGACAAGTCCGCGCCGGGCACCTCGTGCAGCTTTAAGTCAGGATCCGCCAGGCACAGACCGGCGGTCGTTCCGATCAGAACGTTTCCCTGCGGATCCTCGGCAAAGCTGCGGATCGAGGACGACGGCAGTCCATCCTTGTATGTGAGCATCGTGCAGTCGCGGCCGTCGATCACGCCCACGCCGTTGTCATTCGTGCCGATCCAGATCCTGCCGCGGCTGTCCTCGAACATCCCCCGGGCACTTGTCAGTCCCCCGGCCGGATCCTGCTGCCCGAAGACGGTTCCGTCGTAGCAGACCACGCCGCTGTTGCCGCCGATCCAGATCCTGCCGTCGCTGGCGCTGAGCAGACACATGGTATCGGAGGTCGGCAGACCGTTGGAGGCATCGTAGATCTCCGTGGAAAAGCCGGCGCCGTTCAGCTGCTGCGACGCTGCATAGCCGCCGCCATAGGTGTCATAGCGTTCTGCTTCCGCCCCGGCGTGTGCCGTCTGGATGCCTGTCTGCACAAGACACAGCGCTGACAGCAGGATCGCCGCCGCATGGCGTAATGTTTGATTCATCACGGCAGCCCCCCTTACCTGTTCTCCGTGTACTTGTTCAGGATCTCCCTGACCTCCGGCAGTGCTTCCATGAACACCTCGACGCACTTCGGATCGAACTGCGTGCCGGCGCCTTCCTGAATGATCGAAATGGCTTTTTCCAGCGGAAAAGCCGGTTTATACACACGCGGCGATGCCAGCGCATCAAAGACATCCGCTACCGCCATGATCCGGGCTGCCAATGGGATCACTTCGCCGTGCAGCCCCTCCGGATAGCCCTTGCCATCCCAGCGTTCATGATGATATGCCGCCATATTGCGTGCTTCCTTCAGATAGTTCTCGCCCTCCACGGTGCTGATGGCTTTCTCGATGATGAGTTTGCCGGACGTGGTGTGGGTTTTGATGATCTCGTATTCTTCGGGTGTCAGCTTTCCGGGCTTGTTCAGGACGCTGTCCGGGATATTGATCTTGCCGACATCATGCAGCGGCGCACTGCGCACCACGTCTGACATGAATTTCGGCGTGATCTTCTCTGCGTAGTAGCCCTTTTCCTTGAGTCCCTCGACGATGATCTTCACATAGGCTGCTGTTTTCTGAATGTGCGCACCGGTGTCGGAATCGCGGTTCTCGACCAGGTCCGCCATGGTGATGATCAGACCGTCCTGCATCCGGGCGGTATTTTCCGAAAACCGGCGGATGCTGCGCATCTGCTCCGTCTGGTTGACTGCCATATCACAAACCGCCCGGTACAGCCGCTCCACCTCATCACCGGTGTGGATGTCAATGGCACGCAGCATCCGGACGGCTTCGTCCAGTGCCTCCTGATCCGTGCCGGCGCTGATGAAATGCTCCACGCCCGAAACGATATTTCCCATCGGATAGACCATATAGATCCCTGATACCCACAGCGCATACGCCAGGATCAGCACATAGAATCCGATCAGCATCAGACAACCGCGCAACAGAAAATCGACCATATTGCC
>JAFPXW010000108.1 GCA_017394565.1 Oscillospiraceae bacterium
CCGACATCGTGGCTGTCCTCAAGGACATCACCAAGCACAATGGCGTGACCAACCCCGGTCAGGTGACCTTCGTAGACATCGACGAGGCCTGATCTCAACTACAAGTTTGCTCAAAAACATATAATGCACCGCCGCTGCAAGTTTCCGCAGCGGCGGTGCTGTTTTGTTATCCGTGAAGTCCGAAGCTGATCGAGAGCGCGTTGTCCACACGGTTCATCGCTTCGTGGTCGATGGCACCCATCCGGTCCTTCAGGCGGCGCTTGTCGAGGGTGCGGATCTGTTCGAGCAGGACGATGCTGTCCTTCGTCAGTCCGCAGCTTGCGGCGTCGAGCGTGATGTGTGTCGGGAGCTTTGCCTTGTCAAGCCGGCTTGTGATCGCCGCGGCGATCACCGTCGGACTGTGACGGTTGCCGATATCGTTCTGCACGATAAGTACCGGACGGATCCCTCCCGGCTCAGAACCAACGACGGGACTCAGGTCGGCGTAATAGATCTCTCCACGTTTTACTGACATACTAACACTCCTTTATCTGATGGTTCACTCCTGTGTGAATCGTTATTTCTATTATGGTGCAGAAGGCTCTGGTTTATACAGTCCCCCTGCTACAGCGTATGCGCGGCGGCGAAGTTGGGTGTTTTCATGGGCGGCGATGGATTTTAACTTGACAAATCCACCGGAATGTGCTATACTATTACAGTAAGACTGGGGTATAGCCAAGTGGTAAGGCAACGGACTTTGACTCCGTCATTCGCTGGTTCAAATCCAGCTACTCCAATCGTCAGGAAGGGACTGGTCATCGCATCAGTCCCTTTTCTCTGTCATGGATCGATCTCTCTGTGAAAATATGCAAAATAGAACGCCAGCGACCGGCGAAGCACGCCCTCCGCACGCTTCTTCGTCCGCGAAACCGACGACGGCGTGATCCTCAGCTCGCGTGCGATCACTACGCTCCGCTTCTGCTCGAAATAGTACATCCGGATGATCTCGCGCTGCCGCGGCGTCAGCGCAATGTCGATCGCCTGGTGCAGTGCCTCGCAAAGAAGGCGCAGGCGTTCACGGTTCGTCAGCGTGATGCCGAGCAGTCCGCACACCATCTCCTCATCGAGCGAAAGCTCCTGGCGTGTTTCAGTTTCTGCCAACCGTGCGTCCCTCCCTGTTGCTGTGACGGCGCAGATCTACGATAATATGCATCATGTCGATGCACTCGCAGCGAAGGATCTCGCGGCGCTGCTCAAGCTGCTCACGTTCCTGCGTCCTGAGCGAAGGATCACGCAGAGCTGTATTCAGTTCCCCGATCCGCTGCATCAGCCCCGCGCGGGTGGTTTCGTAGGTCTGGATCATTGCTTTCATGAGATTCCCTCCTATTGAACATATGTTCTGTTTTGGCGTTTAAAAGTAGAACATGGTTTCGATCCGAGAGATCCGTCCGGTGGCTGGGGCGTGGTTGCATCATGGATGCTGACGAATTTCCCAAAAAGAGAACTTATGTTCTATCTAATATTCTACTCCAAAAATCCGGTTTTGTCAAGGGGGTATTTGAAAAAATGCTGCAAAAAAAAGCGCCAATCACCGACTTTCTCGTCCAATATGTCAAAAATGATACATTCAGGGCGCATATGCCCGGCCACAAGGGACGTGCGCTGCCGGGGACGTCCCTGCCGGCAGCGGCGTTCGCATGGGACATCACGGAGATCGCCGGCGCCGACAGCTTGTTTGAAGCCGACGGCATCCTCCGCGCTTCCGAGCAGGCGGCTGCGCAGCTGTATGGTGGTGCGGACTGCTGCTTCAGTGCCGGGGGCTCGACGCTGTGCATTCAGGCGATGCTCGCCAAAATGAAAGCCGAACGGCGGCGCATCATTGCCGCACGGACGGTTCATCGCGCATTTCTCAATGCGTGCATCCTGCTCGATCTGCCGGTGACCTGGGTGTATCCGCGAAACGGCGGCCTGATCGCCGGCGCCTACGCCGCCGAGGACTTTGAAAGGGCGCTCGCCTCCGATCCGTCCCCTGCCTGCGTGTATGTCACATCTCCGGATTACTGCGGAAATATGCAGGATATCGCGGCGCTCTCCACAATCTGCAAGTCCCACGGCGCAAGGCTTCTGGTGGACAATGCACACGGTGCGCATCTGGCTTTCCTGCCGGAAAATCGGCATCCGCTGGCACTTGGTGCGGATTTCTGCTGCGATTCGGCGCACAAGATGCTCCCCTCCCTCACGGGGGCGGCGCTGCTGCATTGCAGCGAAGGGTGCGGCATGGAAATGAAGCAGTATATGCAGCTGTTCGGCTCGACAAGCCCCTCCTACCTCATCCTGCAATCCATCGAGGGTGCGATGGTGCATCTCGCAAACGACGGTATTTCGAGGATCCAGGCGTGTGCAAGGCGTGCGCAGCAGCTCCGCGAGCGCTTGTCGCAGTATGCCTTTGCCGGCGATGATCCCCTGCACCTGACGATCGCCTGCGACGGTGAACAGCTTGCGGCGGAACTGCGTGCGCAGAATGTGGAATGCGAATATGCCGATCGGACGTGTCTGGTGCTGCTGCTTTCACCCGTGATGGAGGAAGCGGATTTTGTGCGGCTGGAAACCGCCCTGAATGCCTGCGCTCCTCAGCCGCCTGCCACGCTCCCGACGCTTCCGGAACCGGCAGAACAGGCGCTTCCCATGCGGGAAGCTGCTCTGTCTGCATGGGAAATCGTCCCCCTCTCCCAAGCCGCCGGGCGCATCTGCGGTCCGGTGCAGGTCCCCTGTCCGCCTGCCGTTCCGCTGGTCATCAGCGGCGAGCGCATCACGCCGGAATGGTGCGATCTGATGCGGTTTTACGGCATTGAAACGATCGCGGTCGTCCGCTGAAAGGAGGCTCCTCATGCCCATCACCGAATGTCCGGCCGGCGTGCGCCTGCTGGAATATCTCACCCGAAAAGGCTTCTTTCTCCCGGCATTCTGCGACGGAAACGGCGCCTGCGGCAGATGCCGCATCCGATTGCTTCGCGGTTCGCTTCCCGTCACGGCGAGTGACCGTTCTTTCCTGAAAGTCTCGGAAATCGCCGACGGCTGGCGGCTTGCGTGCTGTGCTGTCACGCAGGAAGCGGTCACGGTCGAGATCCCTGCCGAAGCCGAAAGCACCGTCAAGCCCCTGCACACGGCTGCCGCTGACCGCGCGGCCAAGTCGCAGCGGACGTATGCCCTGGCTGTGACGGCAGATTCTGCGGCGCTCGTAGACCTCACGGGGCGCTCTGTCGTGGGCATCGGGAAGGACGCCGATGCCTTGCTTGCGCAGTATCCGGATGCCTCCGGAGGACTTTCGCGCATCGTTTCGACAGTGCCCGGAAGGGACGGCGCAGAGCAGCTTTCGCCGGAGGAAGCCTGCCGCATCGTCTGGTCTGGCGATCCGTCGGAATATGCCGGGGATGCGGCACTGGAGGGACTCATCTGCCTGCTGTTCCGGTAGGCATTTTATCTAAGGCAACACCGCACAAAGACCGCCTGACGGCTCAGCACATCATCTGCCCCCCATCTTTTCCGTCATCTTGCACAGTTCCTCCTAGCGATACATACAGTATCGCGTCGTCGTCACTGTACAATCTGACGAAAAATCTGC
>JAFPXW010000109.1 GCA_017394565.1 Oscillospiraceae bacterium
CGACCAGAAAGGCAATCGAGGATCTGTGGGGCGCAGAGCTGTATGACTTCTATGGTCTGTCTGATATTTTCGGTGCTTGCGCAGCACACTGCGAATACCACGACGGTCTGCACATTGCAGAGGATCACATCCTCGTAGAAACTGTAGACATCCACACCGGCGAGATCCTGCCGCCCGGCAGCGTCGGCGAGCTGGTTTACACCACACTCCAGAAGAAGGCACGTCCGCTGATCCGTTTCCGCACCGGCGACATTGGCTACATCGACCAGACGCCCTGCAAGTGCGGCAGAACCCACGGCAGAATCCACATCAACGGCAGAAAGGACGATATGTTCATCGTTTCCGCGGTCAACGTATTCCCGTCCGACATCGAGGCAGTCGTACACGATCTCGACGGCATCACGGGCGAGTATCTGATCCGCATCTTCGAGGAGAATTTCACCTGCCGCTATGCTGTGGAAGTGGAGAAGAATGCCGATAATACAAAGTCTGACGAGCAGGTAGCAGAGGAACTGTCTGTCGCACTCAAGGCACGTATCGGTGTCAAGCCGGCGCGTGTGAAGATCCATCCGGACGGCGGGCTGAATACCAGATCTGAGCATAAGTCCAAGCGTATCATCGACGAGCGCACCCAGGACTACAGCATCTGATGAGGGAACTATGGTAGAAAATCAAGAAAGCTATACCGCCAAGCTCTGTGCATTTGCCAGAGCTTGGCACTCCAATACGGCGAGGAAAAAAATATTCGATGACTACCTCGCCTACGATCTGATGGGCTGGGAAAGCTACGAGCAGGTGAAAGCCCAGATCCTGCGTGATTATACCGACGGTACGCGCGAGGATCTGGTGAGATTCCTCAATACCTACTTTGCGCCGATCCCGCTGTCGAGACTTCGTTTCACGGAGAGCCGTCTGCGGAAATTCGCAGAAAACGAGCCCGTGCAGTATGTGATCTGCGGTGCAGGTGCGGACAGCTTTTCCTTCCGCAACAGTGATCCGCGCATCGAGGTGTTCGAGGTCGATCATCCCGATACCCAGCGATATAAACGCGACCGCATCCGGAGCCTGGAATGGAATGTGCCGAAGAACGTGCATTTTGTGCCGGTCGATTTCGAGCGTGAGACCATGATCGCCGGACTGCGCAAGGCCGGATTCCGCACGGATCGCAAGACATTCTTCAGCATCCTCGGTGTCAGCTATTATCTGTCGCTTCCGGTGTTTACGAATACCCTGTCGCAGATCGCGGAACTATCGGCGCTCGGCAGTGTGCTGGTGTTTGATTTTCCGCTGAAGGGGCAGGAATTTCCGCCGCGTGTGGGCGAACTTGAACGCATCACACATGATCTCGGCGAAGTCATGTCGGGCGGATTCACCTATGCAGAGGTATCGCGTGCGCTGTTTGCACTCGGTTTTCAGATCGACACCTACCTGACACCGGAAAAGGTGCAGGAGGCATATTTTAAAGACAGAACCGACGGACTGACGGCATTTGAAAACGTCAGCCTGCTTTCCGCGACCTTTACAAACGGCCGCAGCTATGAATAATTACAGAGAAAGAGGCGTTAGGATTTATGAGCCAGTTTGAACATATCAACACCGCCCTGATTCATGGCGGTATCTCGAACGACGCGCGTACCGGCGCAGTCAATGTCCCGATCTACCAGACATCCACTTATCAGCAGGATGGACTCGGAAAAATGCGCGGCTATGAGTATTCCCGTACCGGCAACCCGACTCGCGAGGCGCTCGAAGCGCTCATCGCGGAGCTGGAGGAAGGCTATGCAGGCTTTGCGTTTGCATCCGGCATGGCGGCGATCACTGCTGTACTGAGCCTTTTGCACAGCGGTGACAGAGTGCTGATCTCCTCGAATGTCTACGGCGGTACCTTCCGTCTGCTCAATCAGGTATTCGATCATTTTTCCATCAGCTACCGCATTGCGGACACAACGGACGCGGCGAAATTTGAAGCGGACATCACCGACGACGTGAAGGCGGTCATCATCGAAAGCCCTGCCAATCCTCTGATGACCGTAACGGATATCCGCGAAATTGCTGACATTTCCCACAAACACGACCTGCTCGTGATCGTGGACAATACCTTCATGACACCGTATCTCCAGAAGCCGCTGACGCTTGGGGCAGATGTGGTTGTCCATTCGGCAACGAAGTACCTCGGCGGTCATTCGGATGTGGTCGCAGGTCTGGCGGTCGTTTCCAATGCGGAGCTTGCAAAGCAGATCGCGTTCGTGCAGAATTCGACCGGCGGTGTGCTGCCGCCGTTTGACAGTTTCCTGCTGATCCGCGGCATCAAGACACTCGGTGTACGCATGGACCGCCATGTCAGCAATGCGCGTCAGGTAGCGGAATTCCTCCAGAATCACAAGGCTGTCAAGAATGTGTATTATCCCGGACTCACGACCGATCCCGGTTATGCCACCAACCTGAAGCAGGCGAAAAACGGCGGTGTCATGATCTCGTTTGAGCTGCATGAGAATTACGACATCGAGAAATTCTTCGAGAGCCTGAAGCTCATCATGCTCGCAGAATCCCTCGGCGGCGTGGAGTCGCTGGTTTGCCACCCGTCCACAATGACACACGCATCCATTCCGGCAGACATCCGCGCACAGGTCGGCATTACCGACGGACTGATCCGACTTTCGACCGGTATCGAGGATATCCGCGATATTCTGGCGGATCTCGATCAGGCGATCGCAGCGAGTGAGGTGAAGTAAGATGGCACTCTATCGTTCTACACAGGAACTCATCGGCAATACACCGCTGGTAGAATTACGCGGTTTCGGGCTTTCAGATGATGTGAAACTCTTTGCGAAGCTCGAACTCTGGAACCCCTCCGGCAGTGTCAAAGACCGCACCGGACTCTATATGATCCGCGATGCGGAACGCAGCGGCATCCTGAAACCCGGCGCGACCATCGTGCTGGGAACTGCCGGAAATACCGGACTTGGCATCGCATTTGCAGCGCTGAACCGCGGATACAAGCTGCTGTTTGTCGTGCCGACGAAATTCTCGGCAGAAAAGCAGTCCCTCCTGCGTGCCCTCGGTGCGCAGGTCATCAACACACCGCGTGAGGACGGAATGCTTGGCGCAGAACGCAAGGCGGAAGAACTGACACGCGAAATTCCGGGTGCGATCACGCTGGATCAGTTCAAGAATCCGAGCAATCCGCAGGCGCACTACGAAACGACCGGACGCGAGATCTGGGATGACCTCAACGGCGATATCCAGTATGTCGTTGCAGGTGCCGGCAGCGGCGGCACGATCTCCGGCATTCTGCGCTATCTCAAGGAACAGAACCCCCAGGTGCAGGGCATTCTCGCCGATCCGGAAGGCAGCACGATGGGCGGTGGTGAGCATCACGATTACAA
>JAFPXW010000110.1 GCA_017394565.1 Oscillospiraceae bacterium
TCGTCACTGCCGGATTGATACGTTTCGCATCAGCCGCCAGCCGGAAGCCTGCGCCGCGTGTCACGTCTGCCTTGTCGGCGGCAGACCGCATGGTACACGGCTCGGTGCCGGAGGAGGAATTGACATCCGCGCCTAACTCGATTTTGACATGGGACAGTCCTGCACCATAATTTGGCGCAAACAGCAGCCGCAGGATCTCCTCATAGACTTCCGGCTGCTGTACCGCATAGTCCATCAGCAAGCGCGAAGAACCGTTTGCCGACACGAAGCCAAGCCCACGCCAGGCGTCAGCAGGGGCTGTGGAAACGGAATCACCGTCTACAAGGATTTGTTTTGTCTTGCGCAAAAGCGGCTGATTTGCCATGGTTTTACCTCTTTTCGTCGATAGGTCGGGCAATGAGGAATTTGATCGGCTTGCCCTCATCCGAGAACATCTTCTCGTGTTCCGTGACCAGATTTTCCTCGAAGTCCGAAGCGTGGAGGTCGCGCGTCAGGTATGTCACCTCAAAGCCGGTCTCCTCCAGATATTCGAGCGTTTCCTCGAACAGACCGTCGTCGTCGGTCTTGAACCAGATCTCGCCTTTCAGGAAGGGCTTGTACTGCACGAGCTGCCGCGGATGGGTGAGGCGGCGTTTCTTGTGCTTGCCCTTCGGCCACGGATTGCAGAAATTGATAAAAATGCGGTCGATCCGGTCCTCCGGTGCGAAGGCTTCCTCGATATGGGAGATGTTGAAGATCATCACACGCACCTGTTCGTCGGTGAGCTGATGCGCTTTCAGTGCTTCTTCGATCTTGCGCTTGGCGAGGACGAGCATCTCATTTTTGATATCGACTGCCACGAAATTGACATCCTGCCAGTGAACGACCGCCTGGCTGGCGAAACCGCCCTTGCCGCAGCCCAGTTCGAGCCAGATGGGCTTGCCGTTGCCGAATTCCTCTGCCCAGTGACCGCGCAGCGATTTCGGATCAGAAATAAAGAAATGGCTTGCCTCCAGCTCAGGACGAGCCCATGGCTTGCAGCGAATTCTCATAGGAAAAACCTCCGGTTATAGCGAAATTGTCAGTTCTCTGCCTGTGCGCACATACGGCTCACAAGCAATGCCTGTCATGCGGAACATCATTTCCGATGCAAGGATCGAGTCCGTCCCGGCGTACTTGTTTTCAAGGAAAACCACGCGCCGGATGCCACTCTGAATGATGGCCTTCGCACATTCGTTACAGGGGAACAGCGTCACATAGAGGGTACATCCGTGCAGGTCAGCGTTGGAATTGAGGATGGCATTGAGCTCCGCGTGACAGACGAAGGGGTACTTTGTCTCCAGATACGCACCTTCGCGTTCCCATGGCATCTCGTCGTCGCCGCAGCCGGTCGGCATTCCGTTATAGCCGACGGATACGATCTTATTCTCCTCATTGACGATGCACGCACCGACCTGCGTATTGAGATCCTTGCTCCGCTGCGCGGACAGCAGGGCGATGCTCATGAAGTATTCCTTCCAGCTGATGTGATCCTCTCGCTTCATCGGTGTGACCTCCTGCAATCAGCCGATCAGCCCGCGCACCGGCGGGCTGACAGCTTTGAATGTGTAATGTAAGATACGGTGCGGATAGAATTACTTCTGCTCCGGCTTCTGGGACTTCGGCGGAACCTGATGCATCGCCTGTACCGGCGGCTTTGCGGGAGCCGGTGCTGCGGACTTCTGTCCCTTCTTCTTGTTCGGACGAATGAATGCGGATGCAGACGGAAGGGACGGGATCGGGCCCTTCGGCTTTTCGGACTCTGCGACCAGGCGCTGCTTCTTGTTGGAAACGACTTCCTCCTGCTCAACGACATCGACAACATCTGCGCCCTCAACGGAGTCCAGGTCAGAGAATTCGTCCTCTGTCTCAGAAACAGCTGCCTCAGAAACAGCCGCCTTGGCAGCTTCCTTGAACTCGGAAATACTTGCAGCCGCAGCCTTTGCCGGATCCACCGCATTTGCAGCCGGAGCCGGAGCGTTCTGCTGACCGGCAGCCTTCTGTGCAGCCGCTTCCGCAGCAGCTGCTGCCTGCGCGATCTCATCCTTCGGAGCCGGAGCCTTCTGCGCCTGCTGTGCCTTCGCCTTGGCTTCTGCCTCAGCCTTTGCCTTGGCTTCCGCCTCAGCCTTTGCCTTGGCATCCGCCTCGGCCTTGGCCTTAGCGTCTGCCTCAGCCTTGGCCCTGGCATCCGCTTCCGCCTTTGCCTTCTCAGCGTGTGCCTTTTCAGCAGCATCTGCCTTGGCAGCAGCAGCCTGCTTTGCTGCCAGTTCCTCGTCGCTGATCTCTACATACATCTCCTCGACCGTGCTTGCACCTTCGATGTTGAGCTGCTTGATCGGGATACGTTTCAGCGGAGAATAGACGAATTTCTTGCAGGAATCGGTGTCCTTCATGAGTCCGCGTTTGTCGCAAACGATGTTACCGCCGTCCTTGGAACGGTTACCGAACTGACAGTAAGCACATTGCGGCTCGATCGAAGTCTTGAAATAATTTGTCTTTTTTCTTCTGAATAAGCTGGCTAAGCCCATGCTGATCACCTCAGATTTGAATTTGATATTTAATATATTATACCATATCATCATCAGTTTGTCCAGTCTTTTCGCGAAAAAAATACACTCTGTATCCAATTCGTTCAAAAAGTTCGGCGTAGCGACTAAATTTTGGTTCTCATTTTTCAGCACATTGCCGAAGGACTCGACTGAAATGCAGGCAATTGACAAACCTGGCCTGATTTGTTATAATAAATAGGATCCTAATTTTGACGAGGTGATTTCATGCTGCTCAAGGCAGATCATGTATATAAAGTATTCAACGGCGAGACACTGCTCTCTGACATCAGCCTCCAGATCGAGGACAACGACCGGATCGGACTGATCGGTGCCAACGGCTGCGGCAAGTCCACGCTCCTGAAGCTCCTGCTCGGACAGCTCCTGCCGGATCACATGGAGGAAGGCGACGGTCAGATCGTCCGTGCTTCCAAGACTTCTGTGGGCTATCTCGCACAGTCGGCGGCGCTGGATTCTGCGAAGACCGTCCGCGAGGAAATGCGCAGCGTGTTCAGCGAGCTGCTCGACGCCAAGTCCCGTATGCGCGAGCTGGAGCATCAGCTGGGCGAGGGTGATGCGGCGATGACGGCGGAGTATGACCGCCTGCAGGCGTGGTTTCTGGCGAACGACGGCTATGACATCGACGTGAAGATTCGCACCGTCCTGTTTGGTATGGGATTCACGGAGGAAGAACTCGACCGCGAAGTATCGGGCTTTTCCGGCGGTGAAAAGACACGCCTTGCCCTATGTAAGCTCCTGCTGGAAGCCCCGAACCTCCTGATCCTCGACGAGCCGACAAACCATCTGGATTTTGAGACGATCGCGTGGCTGGAGGAATACCTCCGCGGCGCAAAAAGCGCGTTGCTGATCGTGTCGCATGACCGCTATTTTCTGGACAAGCTCTGCACGTCCATCTGCGAGATCGAACGCGGCAGGCTGACGCGGTTCCGCGGCAATTACTCCGCCTACACCGTCCTGAAGGCACA
>JAFPXW010000111.1 GCA_017394565.1 Oscillospiraceae bacterium
CGCAGCCGCCAGTGCAGGAAGCTTGTGTTTTTTCATATTTTTTACCCTCTCTTTATCACCCGCGTCACGCACGAGGAGAATTCCTCGTGACACGCGGTATAATTTATCTATAGTATACCAAATGGTAATCACAAAATCAATAGTTTTGGTCAAAAAATTCCGGTTTTGCGATGGAAATTTAATGAGAATTGATTTTATCGAGAATAAAATTCACTGTTTATTCACAAAATATTACAAAAATATCCCAAAATTTGGTATAAAATTTAGATATAACAGTTTGTGTTTTTTATCAAATTATGCTATACAATAATCATGAAGATAGGAAATGATCGGATCTTTCTGATGTTTCGTTAAAGAAAGGATGAATTTGAAATGGATCTGCAAGCTTTTGCTGATGGATTTGACATGATGACCTGCATCATGTCCGTGCGGAAATTTCCCGACGGTTCCTACGGCGATATCCGCATTGTGACCGGAAATGCCGCCTATATCCGTAGCTACGAACACACGCCCGACGATATGCCGGATCTTCCCTCGCGGAAATTCGTTCCAAACCAGCCGTATACGGATTACATCGAAAAAGACCTGAATTTCGAGGATTACTGCTACCGTGCCGCCGTTCTCAAGCAGCCGCTGCACGGTTATGTCCATCCGGAACGCTTTGATGTGTGGTTCAATATGTTCTTCCTGCCTGTCCAGTGTGAGGATCCGGATGATCCGGATGTGGCTTACTGCACCTACTCGATGGAGATCAAGCCGGCTGCCGACACGAATCTGATGTCGAACCTCTCGCCGGAGATCACGCAGAATGTCCTGCGTACCTGCATCAAGCTCCGCGGCGCGGCGAATTTTCAGCAGGCGATGGACGATGTCATCCGCGACATCCGGGAGCTTTGCGGTGCCGCCCACTGCTGCATCCTGCTGACAGACATCCCGAAACGGCAGTGTTCTGTACTTTCCGAGTCTTTTCTGGAGGACTCCGGAATGCAGTCGATGAACCATTTCCTCGACGAATACTTTTTTGACATCGCGTCCTCGTGGATGAATACGATCGCCGGCAGCAGCTGCCTGATCGTGCAGAATGAAGCGGATTTTGAAGTGCTGAAAGACCGGAATCCGCGCTGGTATGCGTCGCTCCGCGGTGCCAATGTCGATTCTGTTGTCCTGTTCCCTCTCAAATGCGGTCACGAGGTGCTGGGGTACATCTGGGCGCTGAATTTCGACACGACACAGACCGTGCAGATCAAGGAAACGCTCGAACTGACGACATTTTTCATTGGTTCGGAGATTGCAAACCACCAGCTTCTGGCACGGCTGCGCACCCTCAGCTCCATTGATATGCTGACCGGTGTTTTCAGCCGCAACGAGATGAACAACCGCGTCGATCTGCTGGCGGCTTCGATGGATACCTCGGTGCATTCCCTTGCAGCCATTTTCGCCGACCTCAATGGTCTGAAACGTACCAACGACACGGAAGGGCATTTCGCCGGCGACCTGATGCTGAAAAATGCCGCCATCACGCTTCAGCGTATTTTCTACGGGTGCGAAATTTACCGCGCCGGCGGCGATGAGTTCTTCGTCCTCGCTGTCAATATGCCGGAATCGGAAATCGCATCCCGGGTGCAGCAGCTTCGCAGTTACAGCAGCACTGCCGGAAATGTGAGCCTTGCCGTTGGCTGGAGCATGGCGGAGGACTCCTCGAAGATCCGCGAGATCCTGCGTTCTGCGGATGAGAAGATGTACGCAGACAAGGAAGCGTTCTATGCACGGTTTCCGGAACTCAAACGGTAAAAAAACAGCATTGTCCGACTTTTCGGGCAATGCTGAATCTTTTTCATCAGATGACCTTGGTGGACCACTCCTCCACATTCCACACGGTGTCGGCGACATCCATGTAGAATTCCGGCTCGTGGCTGACGATGAGGACGGTTCCCTTGTAGTCGCGGATGGCTTCCTTCAGGGATTCCTTGGCATCCACATCGAGGTGATTGGTCGGCTCGTCGAGGACGAGGAGATTGATCTCGCGGAGCATGATGCGGCAGAGGCGTACCTTCGCATTCTCGCCGCCGGAAAGCACGCGCATCTGTGAGGTGATATGCTCGGTCGTGAGTCCGCACTGTGCCAGTGCCGCGCGGACTTCGGCATTGGTCATCGCCGGAAATTCGCTCCAGATCAGCTCCAGCGCAGTCTGGCTGGTGGCTTCCTCCTCCTGCTCGAAATAGCCGGGGATCACGAACTGGTCATGCTCGACCGTGCCGGTGAACGGCGGAATGAGCTTCAGAAGTGTTTTCAGGAGGGTGGACTTACCGATGCCGTTGACACCGCGGATGGCGATCTTCTGCCCCTGCTCGACCTTCAGCGAGATGGGCTTCGTCAGCGGCAGATCATAACCGAGGACGACCTCACGGCAGTCAATGACCACACGGCCGGGCGTCCGCGCCTTCCGGAAGGCAAAATGCGGCTTCGGCTTCTCGCGCATGAGCGTGATGCGATCCATCTTGTCAAGCTTTTTCTGGCGGGATTTCGCCATATTGGTGGTGGCGACACGCGCCTTGTTGCGGGCGATGAAATCTTCGAGATCAGCGATTTCCTTCTGCTGCTTCTCGTATGCCTGCTCGACCTGCCTTTTTTTCAGCTCGTACATCCGCATGAAATTGTCATAATCGCCGGTATAGCGCGTCATGACGGCATTTTCCACATGGTAGACGACATTGATGACGCTGTTCATGAACGGGATGTCATGCGACACGAGAATGAACGCATTTTCGTAATTCTGGAGGAAATTTTTCAGCCAGGCGATGTGGTTCTCGTCGAGGAAGTTCGTCGGCTCGTCGAGGATCAGGATCATCGGGTTTTCGAGTAATACCTTCGCGAGCAGGACCTTGGCACGCTGACCGCCGGACAGCTCCGTAACATCCCGGTCAAGACCGATCTCGCCGAGTCCCAGACCGTTGGCGTATTCGTTGATCTTCGCGTCAATGGTGTAGTAGCCGCTGTAGTCGAGAATGCTCTGGATCTCGCCGACTTCCTCCATGAGCGCCGTCATCTCCTCCTCGGTGCAATCCGCCATCTTGTCATACAGCGCGATCATTTCGGATTCGAGCTCCGAGAGATGGTCGAAGGCACTGCGCAGGACATCGCGGATGGACTTGCCCTTTTCGAGGGTGCTGTACTGGTCGAGGTAGCCGGTGGTAATGTGGCGGCACCACTCGACCTTGCCCTCGTCGGGCATGAGCTTGCCGGTGATGATGTTCAGAAATGTCGATTTGCCCTCGCCGTTCGCGCCGACCAGACCGACGTGTTCGCCAGCCAGCAGCCGGAACGACGCATCATTCAGGATCTGCCGCGCTCCGAAACCGTGGGTAACGTGTTCTACATTTAAAATACTCATGGGGATTCTCCTCAGTTTTTTAGGGTTTATGTGTTTTTTATTATTATAGCATATTTGGATGGATTTGTAAAGCCGCCTGCGATGCATCCCACGGAAATCAATTTTTAAAATTTTTCGTCCCCATTTTATGAATTTTGCGGGTACAGGGTGACTCCCCACGCAATGCTAACAACTTAGCAAATTGAACAGGCGTCCTTCTTTCCCCCCACCCCCAACCCCCTTCTCGGGGATAAGCAGGCAGCCAGCGAGTTTACGAGCGCAGCTGATCGCTTATGCAGAGCAGGGGCCCAGGGTAGGGGGAAAGAAACGCGCCTGTTTTCATAACAGAACACCCGAAATCAGCGATCTCTGCCGGTTCCGGGTGTTCCTGTTGTATGGAGTTCCTTCACGATATGTGAAAGAAGTGAAAAGGGGGCTTGGATGAAACGGAGCTTACATCGTATCCAGATCCGCAAACTGGATCTGACCATATACCGCATTGCCTGCGTGGTTGGTCATGTCCTTCAGCGCAGCTACCACCGCAGTGCTCAGATCGTCGCTCTTTTTCACAGCTGCGATCTTGTATACCACGTTCAGTATGCCGTTCGGGGTGGCCTGCGGGCTGATGAGCTTGCCGTGTGCATCGTTGAGCTGACGGCACATCTCGTTGTAGGACGCTGTGCTGTCCTCCTGCTTCTGGACGGCAACCACGAATTCATCCGAACCGGTACGATAGATGGTACCATCGCTGAATGCCTCGCCCAGTGCCTTCGCGGTATTGACCAGGACCATATCCCCGACATCGTTGCCGTAATGGGTGTTGATCTCGCTGAAGCCGCTGATGTTGAACATGATGAAGTAGCAGGGATGATCCTTGCTGGGCTTGACCTTGTCAAGATCCATCGAGAAGGAAACACGGTTGTTGACATCGGTCAGAATATCCCGGAACATTGCGGTTTCCAGGGATTCCTTGGTTTTTTCGGTCTTGACGATCTGCTTGGAAAGCTTGCGGTTGATCGCTTCCTGGCGTCTGTTCAGGAACGAGAAGATCAGGATCAGACCGATGATGAGAACGCCGAAGACTGCGATGAAGAAACGCATCTGATAGGTCATCGCGTAAACCTCGCTCTTGGGCGCATCCAGCATCAGGATCCAGCCGTATTTGCTCATGTAGGAATAGGTCGAGATGTATCTGCTGCCGTTCTCGGTGTATTCAAAGTTCCCTGTAGAACCGCTGCTGTTGCCCTTGACCTGCTCAATGATCGAGAGGATCATCGAATTGCTGGTCTCGGTGGTGATCCGCGACTTATCCGTGTGGAAGATGTATTTGTTATCCGCCGTGTTGACCATGCTGTAGAAGGAATTGTCGATGCCGCGGATCGACAGGCTGTCGAGGTTCTCGATCAGGTCATCGGTGTAGATACCCAGGCCGACCAGACCGATCGGCTTGCCGCTGTCGTTGTAAACCGCCTTATACATGGAAACGATCTGCATTCCGGTCGCCGGTGACATGATGATGCCGGTGTCGTAAACGCCGTCGCCGGCTGCCAGCATGGCATCCTGGAGCTGCTTGAGGGGGCCGGGATCCTTACGGGTGATCATACCGACGGTCTCTGGATTAGTGTGCGTCAGAACGTGGGTATTCCATTCGCTGGCGTAGATGCCCTCCAGCCCGACGATGTCGGCGGAAAATTTCTCGGTATAGTCCTGGGCAGCCTTCTGCGCGGCGCTGTCCTCCGGGTTTTCCAGCAGTGTCCGGATCTGACCTGCACGGGAGTACGCGGTCAGAGTCTTCTCCGCGTTCATAACGAAGTCCTCGATGATATGCGCACGCTCATCGGTGATGGTGGACATATGATCGAGCGCGTTGTTGCGTGTCAGGGTGCCGGCGGTCTTTGCCATCGCCAATGTCAGCGCGATCATGACAACGAGCTGAATGATCAGGATGATCGTAATTTTGGAAATACTCTTTTTTTCTTGCGTGTTTGGTGTTTGCTTTGCCATAATAATTCATCCTTTCTATCTGATTGTGTTATTTTCTGAATAAGCGCCCGAAGAAGGTCTTGTTCTCCGGTTCGTCATCCTCATCGTCCACCTCATCGGCGGCGTTCATGAGATTGCCGACGCGGTTTTTGAGGTAGCTGGCATTGGAATCCTTGGATTTTGTCATGGGTGTGCCGACGTAACGTCCTGCGCCGTTCTGGCTGGTCTGACTCTGACCGTATCCGCTGACGGGCGACGCGGCCTGATACGGCATACTGGTCGAAACCACGACCGGTCCGGCGGCCGGCGCAGCACCCTGGAACGGCATACTTCCGGAAACGCTGCCCTGCATCCCCGGTGCTGCCTGAAACGGCATACTCATGCCCTGCGGATACATCGAATGTGCCGAGGCCCCGGCTGCCGGCTGACCGATCTCGGTGATCGGCATCATACGGTCCGGAAGAACGATCTGGCATCTGGCGTTTTCGGGATGCAGCGAAAGAATATAACGGATGCAGCCATTGCAGGGGAGAATCGGAGAGCGCGAGTAGGTTTTGATGAGCAAAAGCCCGGTCACCGCAGTCTCACCGGCTTGCTGGAGATGCTGCATGGCGTCGATCTCCGCGTGAATATTCGTCTGGGTACCGCCCTGCACTTCTGTCCGGCTGACGCCCGTGTAAATACGGTTGCCGGCGGAACAGACCACGCAGACGGTGTCATCCGGTCCGACATACACGCCGCTGTGAAGCTGCTGCTGTGCCACATTCTGTGCAATGTTGAATAGTGTTTCGTACATTTCTGCTTTCCTCCTTATATTCTTGATCGCACTGATTGAGAGTCGGCATCTCACCCAGTCCTTTTTTCAATATTATACACCTAATAATAATAGATTGCAACCCCTATTTTGAAGATTTAGTGGATAATATAAAAACTCTGAGTATTATTCATAAAACAAGAGTGTCACATTTGTACAAAATAACGGATATCAAGCAGCATTGAAATCTCAATTTCGTAAAATTCGGACTACACTTTGTATAATTGCTTTTCATTATTATCGGGGGAAGGCAGCGTTTTGATTCACGCGACAGCCGTCGCATATGTACGTTTCGTATATTATCATAGTAATATAGTAGCAAGGTAAAAACGGATTTCACCTGCAAAAAATGAACCCTGAG
>JAFPXW010000112.1 GCA_017394565.1 Oscillospiraceae bacterium
GAACGATGCTTCGGACGGTGCGATCGTGTCGCTTTCCGCAGACGATTACACCAATCTGGAGCTTTACCTGAACGAATGCGCCGGCGATCCGGTCGCGTTCAACGGCAATGTCAGGACCATTGATGCATTCTCGCGTATCGAAGCCGAATCCTTCGACCAGCAGGAGGGCATCAAGACGCAGGAATGTGCCGATGAGGACGGCGGCGAGCAGGTCGCATATGTGGAAAACGGCGATTACCTCGTGTTCAAGAACGTGGATTTCGGTGACGGTGCCAAGAGCTTTTCAGCACGTCTTGCCGGAAATGCCGCCAATGTGGAGCTGTATCTCGACAAACTCGGCGACACACCGCTGGCGACGCTCCCCTATGAGGGCGCCGGCAGCTGGACAGACTGGACGACCGCTGTCTGCAATCTCCCGGCCACGACTGGAAAGCACACGGTTTACATTCGTTTTACCGGCGGCGAGGGGTATCTTGTGAACGCCAACTGGTTCACATTCGGTGCAGATGCCGTTGCGCTGAACGGCAGGTACATCCGGAATTTCTTCGTGACAGGTGACGATGCCAACGCAGCGGCATGGTACATCAGCGATGCCCCCACCGTCGGCGGCAAGGTGTTCGGCGACCGTGATTTCACCTATACCGCTGTTCCGGAACAGCTGGCGAATGCGGAAACGCTCATCACCGCGTGCAATTCCAAGAGTACCGATGTCAAGGAACTGGCGAATTTCGAGGTGAATGAGGATGTCACAGTCTATGTGGCGCTCGATTCCCGCACGGAGAAGCTACCCTCGTGGATGGAGGGTTTTGCCAAAACAGGCCTGACGCTGACGACCTCGAATGACGTGACATTTGAAGTCTACAGCAAGGAGCTGACCGGCGGCAGCAAGCTTTCCCTCGGAACGACGGAGCAGACCTATCAGGTCGTGAATTATCTGGTTTTCGCCGATATGACGCCGATCGCTGAGCCGACCGCAGAACCGCCCACAACGGAAGAACCCACGACAGAAGCACCGACAGAAATGCCGACGACGGAGATCCCGACCACAGAGCCAACTGTGCCGACGAGTGAAAATGCGCCGGAATACGGCAATCTCAATCTCGATTCGACCGTGAACATCATGGACGTGATCCTCATCAACAAGTACCTCCTCGGCAGCGCGACGCTGGATGATACCCAGAAAGCGAATGCCGATGTGAACAACGACGGCACGATCGACTCCACCGATTCTCTCAACATCCTGAAATTCATCGTGGAGCTGCTCCCGACGCTTCCGGTCTGAATCAACAAGATCATACGAAACCAGCCCTTCCGTTACCTGAACGGAAGGGCTGGTTTTTGCATCTGGAAGCTTCGGATTCAGACCGTCACTCGCTTAGACGGATCAAAGGTATCACGGTCTTTCCGCAGGATCACAGGTTCTGCCAGATCAGAGTGCGCTGCAATGAAGTCCTCGTCAAATTCCGGACGGATCGGCGAACACGAGCCTGCCATCGGCGGATCTTCCGGTTCTTCGGTGTCGTAGGGATCCTCGGAGAATTCCTCCAGCACTTCCGTGATCTCCTCCTTCGCATCGAGGAACGCATCCACAATGACCGGATCGAAGTGCGTGCCGCTTTCACGGCGGATCAGGTCATAAGCGGTCTCGATGCTCATCGCCCCCTTGTAGCAGCGCTTGGAGACGAGCGAGTCAAACACATCCGCGACTGCCATGATCCGGGCGCACAGCGGAATATCCTGTCCTTTCAGACCTTCCGGATAGCCGCGGCCGTTCCACCATTCGTGGTGGTAATTCGCCATCTGCACCGCAATGTCGAGGTAGCTGGATTTTCC
>JAFPXW010000113.1 GCA_017394565.1 Oscillospiraceae bacterium
GAGTTGGTACCGACGGGGCTGACCTTGGTGACGACGCCCTCAAACGTCTTGCCCGCCACGGCGTCCGCCGTGACCTGCACCTTCTGCCCAACGGCGATGTTGGAGATGTCCAGCTCGTCGACCGAGAGCGTCATGGTGAGATCTCTCAGATCGTAGATGGTGCAGAGAGTCTTGTTCATTTCGGTATTCTCGCCGGCCTTGTAGTACTTGTCGATGATCGTACCCGAGATCGGCGAGGTGATGGTGTAGTTGTCAAGCTGGTCGCGGCGGTTTTCCATGGAGATCTCCGCGTTGCGCAGCGAATCCTTTGCCGACTGGATCTGATCGTCCAGATCGGAGCTTTTCAGCACGGCGATGACGCCGCCCTTTTCCACGCGGTCGCCCTCTTTCGCCTTGAGCTGCGAGACGGTGCCGGAGATCTCCGCCGTGACGGTCGTCTCGTCGTCAAGCTTGAACGTGCCGCTGTCCGCGGACGTCATGCTGCCGACCGCAGCCGTGGCGGTCTGCCCGGTGGTCGTTACGGCAAGCTCCTCGGCACTTCCACTACCTGAAATATGATAGACCTGGATATCCAGGTTTTCGTCCGCCACTTCTTCCAGCGAGAAGGCCACGCTGACTGTCTGCCCTTCTGCCGGCTGGATCTCTATTCCGTCCGCATCCAGGACTTTGATATCGAACATATAAGATGCTGCCACATTTGCATCCGCTTCTCTCTCGCCTTCGATTGCTGTCTCCGTCTGCGCACCTTGAACGGCTGTGACTGAAAGCGCGGCATCCGCACCCTCGATGTAGGAATCCAGCGGCAGCGACGTCACCGCTGTCGGCGCGAACGCATCCCCGAGGTCGTACACGCGCACATAATCAATGTCGAAGTGCCGCTCGCCGTCCGCAAATGTCGCAGGATCGGCATAAATCCCGTCCACGCCGTCAAAATGTCCGCCGACCGCGAGATTCAGGATGAGGTAGAAATTCTGGTCAAACGGCGCAGGATAGGCATGATTCGTCGAATACCAGTCGTTCTGCGTGCTGTAGAGCGTGTCATCGACGTACCAGCGGATCTCGCCGGACTCCCACTCGATGGCGTAGGTGTGATAGTTCTCCGTCGAGTCGCCTGCCGGAAACTCGAAATCATTCGTCAGGTAGGTATTATTCGGCCATACATCGCCAAAATGGATCGTGCCGCAGATCTTCTCCGGCGTGCTGCCCCAGCCCTCCATGATGTCGATCTCGCCCGATGCCGCCCAGCCGCCGTACACGCTGTCCTCCGGCAGCATCCAGATCGCAGGCCACAGGGATCTTCCGGCATCGCACCGCGCACGGACCTCGATGCGTCCGCCGCACGTCGAGAACAGGTGCTGGGTGCTGAGTCTTGCCGATGTATAGGCATAATCGCCCTGCACCGGATCGGAATAGGCTTCCTGTCTTGCGGCGATCGTCAGCACGCCGTCCTGCACGCTCGCGTTGGAATCGGTGTAGAATTCCTGCTCGTTGTTGCCCCAGCCGTTCGTGATGTAATTGCCGGCGGCGTCGAGTTTCCAGTTGCCGAGTTCGTATGCCCATTTCGTGCGGTCGAGGGTGTCGCCGTCGAATTCATCGCTCCAGATCAGACGCATTTCCGGGCTTTGGGAGAGATTTCGCTTCATGAGTGCGAGGTCGAAAACATCCAGCACCCCGTCCGCAAGCAAGTCCCCTGCCTGCCAGTCAGCAAGCGTCACGTCGGGCGTGGTGTGCAGCCAGCCTTGCAGCATGGCAACATCGCGGTCATCGAATGTACCGCTTGCGTCAACGTCGCCGGGAACTGCGATTTTTGGCAAATCTTCCGCAAAAATCGGCATCCTGTGAAGTGTGAGCCCTGCCGCGCTGCTGCCCATCAGCAAGGAAAGCGCTACGGCGGCTGTCTGTTTGCATTTCATAAAAAAGTCCTCCTGTCGTTCGGGATCTGCACCCTTATTATAACACAGATCCGCCAAAAAGAAAAGGCATTTTTGCTTGCAATCACGGAAATCAATTTTCAGGTTCTGTTAGAAAAACAGGCGCGTTTCTTCCCCCCCACCCTGGGCTGCCTGCTTATCCCCGAGGAGGGGGCTATTTTTGCAGGGGGCTGCGCCCCCTGCACCCACAAAATGAATAAAATGGGTACGAATAGTTTTAAAAATTGATTTCCGTGCCTTTTCTTTTTGGCGGATCTGTGTTATAATAAAGGTGCAGATCCCGAACGACA
>JAFPXW010000114.1 GCA_017394565.1 Oscillospiraceae bacterium
GTGTAATCCTACGGCAGTGAGATCCTCGTTCTGGATACCCGGAAGAATACCATCACCGTCTTTGAGGAAACGGATTTCGGTGCGATCGTCCATGAGGCGACGGT
Organism: Oscillospiraceae bacterium; assembly: GCA_017394565.1. GTDB lineage: Bacteria > Bacillota > Clostridia > Oscillospirales > Ruminococcaceae > UBA3855. The sequence goes on from JAFPXW010000114.1 coordinate 105, forward strand.
GCTTTATAACGACGGTTACTATGAGGAAGCGCTCGAACCGTGGTTCAAGGTCCTGCAGTATGACGGCAACTACCGCCGTGCGTTCCTCGGCATTTCCGCGGCGTATCTCGTGCAGGAGAATTACGAGGGCTCGATGAAATACGCAAAGCTGGCGGATTCTCCGTATCGTTACAACCGCGCCTTCGAGGGCTACCGTCAGGAATGGCTGGCGGCGCATTATAAGCTTGTCACCGCCGTGGTGATCCTGCTTGTCATTGCAGGCTTTGCGTTGGCATGGTGGCGCAAGAAATATTACAAACGTTCCGCAGAATACGACATCACCCATGCGGGGCCGGTCAGAGAGGAGGAATGAACCAGCCATGATGGATCTTACCAACAGACAGTGGGTTAAGCACGCTGTCACGCATCCGATGGAAGGCTTCGAGGATATGCGCTGGAAGAAAGCCGGTTCGATGGTCATTGCGTCCGTCATCGTCTTTCTCTGGTTCATTGCTTCCATCTTATATAACCGTCTGTACGGTTTCCAGTTCTATACCGAACCGGATAAGATGTTCAATGTCGTTCCGTACATCGTCCAGACGATCGTGGTCTTTCTGACGTGGGTGGTCGGCAACTGGTCGATCTGCACCCTGCTCGACGGCGAGGGCACGATGAAGAATATCTACATCTACAGCGCCTATGCGCTCATTCCCTATGTGGCGAGCATCTACATCGAGGTGTTCCTGTCGCATTTCCTGATCCGTGACGAGTTCGTGTTCATTCAGGCGATCTCGATCATCGGCACGCTCTGGTCTGCCGCACTGATCTTCTCCGCGATCAAGTCCGTGCATCAGTATTCCTTCATGAAAACCATCTTTGCGATCCTTCTGACGATCGCTGCCATGATGATCATGCTGTTCTTACTGGTATTGCTTCTGTCGCTGTTCCAGCAGGTGTATGTGTTTATTTACTCCATTTACACCGAACTCGCATATCGTCTGAAAGTGTAAGGTGGTGGAAAGATGAAGATGAATCGAATGAAACGTGTCCTTGCGGCACTCCTTGCGGCAGCGATGCTGCTGTCTGCCGGCAGTCTGACGGCCACTGCGGAGGAAGAAGCTGCCGCAGTCGAAGAACAGGCAGCCGATACGTCGGAGGAAACCTCCGCAGAGGAAGGCGCCGGCGAAACCATCTCCGTCGAGGAGGAGGAAGAAGAATTCGACTCCACACCCGACGAGGTGCGCGAATACCTGACACTCCTCGGCGAGGAGGACGGCTACGAGGTCTACCAGCGTGAGAAGGACTACAAGGACAAGATCGAAACGAATATCAATGCTTCTGTCAAGGACGAGGATGAGGCAAAGGATCTCATCAAGGATACCGAGAAGCACCTGAAAAATGTCGAGCTTGCGCTCATTGACAAGGAAAAGAACAAGATGGCTGCGGAGCTGGAGGAGATCGGCAAATCCAAAACGGAGCTGATCTATTTCAGCGAAGCCGGCAACTTCATCGTGTTCCTCGACAAGGAAACCAACAAGATCAACCGCATCCGCTATCGTGTTTCGACGCTGGACAGCGAGTACATCTTCCTGACAAAGGATCAGGAAACGCTCGAATACTACAGCACGGACTACGAGGAGATCCGCGCGACGCTGAACCGTGTCTATCAGAACGATCAGTCAGGCGAATGGCTCTATCGTTCCGACGACGAGGCGTATACGGCGCTGCTTGGCGAAAATGGCGAACAGGTGCTGTACTGCGTGAAATACGCCTGCGAGAATGACAGCTTCAGGATGTACTACGACGAGGACACCGCCATGATCGGTCTGGAGAACAAGGCGAATGGCTACATCTGGTGGTCGTCGCCCATCGGCTGCAACCGCGACACCAGAGCGACCAAGCTCCTTGTCACCGATCTGCAATCCTCCGCTGTCCTGACCTACGGCGACAGCACGACACGCGGCATCACGAATCTGCGTTCCCGCAACGCCGCGGAGCTGAAGATCAAAGAGGAAAAGAACGGCATCACCGTGACCTACGACTTCGACAAGTGCGGCGTGACCATTCCGATCCGCTACACGCTGGAAGCCGACTACATGAGTGCATCCGTCGATACCACCGCCATCAAGGAAACCAAGACCGACAAGGGCATCGTCGCGACACATCTGACCATGCTGGGATCGTTTGGCGCGGCAGGTACGGAGGATGAGGGCTATTTTGTGATCCCCGACGGCTGCGGCTCGCTGATCCGTTTCAACAACGGCAAGGAAACCGCCAAAAGCTACACCGCCAAGGTCTACGGGCGTGACATCACCATGGTGCCGACGACGAAGCCGGCGGTCACGGAAGAAATTCTCATGCCCGTCTACGGCATCGTCCGCGGCGACGGCAATGCCATGGCAGTCGTGGTCGATCAGGGCGACGGCAATGTGACGCTCAATGCCAGTGTCAGCGGCCAGTCGCTTTCGAGCTACAATATCTGCTCGTTCAATTTCACGCTCCGCGGTTCGGATACGTTCTATATGTCCGGCGATTACGGCAATCTGACGGTCTTTGAACAGGGCGACATCAAGCAGAAGGAGATCAGCGTCCGCTACTATCCCATCGCACAGGACGAAGTCAGCTATGCGGACATTGCGGAAACGTACCGCAATTACCTCCTGAACGACGCCGGCGTGACCGTCAAGGCACAGCCGGATACCACGGAGCTGTACCTCGATCTGTACGGCGGTACGATGAAAAACCGTTCGATCTTCGGCATTCCGGTCAACCTGAAAACATCCATGACCTCGTTCTCTGAGGCGAAGGAAATCGTTTCCGGATTGAAGGAATCCGGTGTCGATGATATGGTCGTTGTGTACAACAACTGGACGAACGAAGGCATCTCCGGCAAGGTGGACAACAAGGCAAAGCCTGCCGGCGTCCTCGGCGGCAACAGTGCATTCAAGGATCTCACAAGCTATCTTTCCGAACAGGGCTTCGGCTGCGATGAA
>JAFPXW010000115.1 GCA_017394565.1 Oscillospiraceae bacterium
GTCGGCGGTCACGTTATTGAGCGAGACCATACCGGAGCCCTGTCTTCTCGGCGAAACGAGCATCCCATTCTCCTCGTAGGGGATCGCGGAGCTCATGAGCAGATTGCGCATGAAGCGGATCCGGTCATTTCCCTCAAGCTCGATGCCCTGACGATCCAGATATTCGCTCAGAACTGCCGAGCAGCCGGACAGATACGGTGTTGCCATCGAGGTACCGCTCATCTTCTCAGCGCCATTGCCGTAAGCCGCCGACTCAACATAACCGCCGATGCCCATGATGTCCGGACGCAGCTCCAGCGTCTGCTTGGCACCCCAGCTCGAATAATAGCTGACAGCGGTCGGATAGTCCACGTCAATGGTTTCCTCCATGAAGGTGAACGTCTTGTTCTCGGCTTCGATCAGGCGCTGACCATCCTCGTAGTTGATGCAGCTTGCCGGAAGGGAGCCCGCCACAGCCACATTCGACTCGAAGATATAGCCCTTCGGGTAGATCAGCAGAAGTCCGGCCGCACCGGCTTCGGCGATCGGCGCGATCTCCTCCGGTGTGAGCATCATCATGGAATTCATGAGAACGATCTTGCCCTCCAGATCCAGACCTTCCAGCTCTGCCGGCGTACCGTCACCGCAGTAAACATACTCGTACTCGCCTTCCAGACGGTCGCTCAGGGATTCCTGATGGAAATCATATGTTTCCTCATCCATACTGTACACCGGAAGATACGGGATCTTCATGTCGCCGTTCTGGATGCCGTTGTAATGCTCTGTGTGGAGATTGTCCGCAGACGCAACCGTCAGGATCTGGTCACCGCTGGTGAGGATCGCGTTGATCTCCGCAGTGTCCGGATTGCTTGTCAGATGATCCTCGTCAAACCGGTATGTACCGTTGTCCTCGTTGCCGGCCGCAAGGCAAACCGTCACGCCAGCTGTTGCCGCCGCAGAAAAAGCCTCAGAAAAAGCGCTTGCTTCCTCAAACAGCTCACCGTTTCCGCCAAGGCTCATATTGATGACATCCGCATGGAGCTTGATGGCGTCCTCAATGGCTGCGATCAGTGCGTCATCGCTCATGTAGCCGTCGGAGCTGCCGACTGCCATGAATGCCAGCTGTGCATCCTTGGCGATACCGGAGATCACATTGCCGTCCGCATCTGTATACTCATTGCCGGCCGCGATACCGGAAACATGAGAGCCATGCCAGTTGGCTTCGTCCGGAAGTCCGTCATAGGGATCCTCCACATAGTCGATGACATACGGCAGCTTGTTGCTGCGGTATGCACGCGCCGGATCAATGTCCACATTGAAGCCGATGGAGCCTGCGCTCTCCGCAATGTCCGCTTCCGTCAGCTTGACAGCCTTGCTTTCGTCAAGAGGCGAAAACATCTCGTGCGTCATATCCAGCTCGGAGTCGATCACGGCGATGAGCTGACCTTCGCCCGTGCAGCCCGTCGCATCGTAGTAAGCCGGTGCGCCGCCAAGCGTCTTGGCCGTTGCCATACGCGGCGCTGCGGTCTTTCTGACGGGTGTCACAGACTCGACAAACGGCAGCGCCTCGACCTCGCCGATCAGTTCCTCAGGGATCTGGCAGGAAAAACCGTTGTAAAGTACGCTGTAGCTGTAGCCGACCGCAAGCTCCGGATAGAATCCGCGGATCTGACGCTGGACGTAGGACTGTGTGGATTCGAGGGTGCGCGAGATCTCAGCCGCCTGGTCGGTGTCCAGGAATTGTGCGCCCTGTGCTTCGCCTTCCGGCGTTTGCAGGACGGCATCACCGGTCACCTTGACGATGACCGCGACCGGTTCGGCAGCGGCTGTCTGCTCCTTTGCAGATGCCGGCAGCGCGATACCGGATCCGATGATCCCGGTACAACCCAGTGCAGCGGCTGCCGTCAGACTGACGGCTTTGTTGATGAGTGTGTGCTTCATGTTCATATTCTTCCTTCCTGTTGCAGATTTGTGTTGCATAACGTGTCTATTATATCACGATAAATTTATTTTGTCCAGAAGAATTAGACAATATTATCAGTTTTTACAAAGAATGGGATCAATTGATTCCATATTTCTAACAAAAATAATAGATAAAAACCGGGAGTCATTTTTGCGAATCTCAAAATTCATGAAACATTACAAAACCAGCCGATTTTTGCTTGACTTTTCTAATGAAAATTGCTATAATGAAAGGGAGTACTTATTAATAAACGCCCCTCTTTGCCTGGCAAACATGAGGGGGACAGTTGGCAGGTGATGACAATGTTCCACGATCTGGCAGGACTTGCACAGTCAGATCTTGCAATGCTCCGGGAAGCACCATTCTGGCTCATGGTCTTGCTGTGTGCCCTCTGGTTCCTGCCGATGCTGCTTTGTCTCCGGCTCGACCGGAAGTCGCTTTTTCAGCCGCTGGCACAGAGTCACAATACCATCCATACCGCGTTCTGGCTGGCGGTCATGCTGACGCTTCCCTGCGTGGGCTCGGTGCTGTACGGATTGGGCTCCGTCCTGCCCTGCTGCATCTGGCGGAAAAAGACCGGCGGTCACGGCGAGATCCCGTTCAGCTTTCATCTGCGCCGCCGGCAGCTGGCCAGTCTTATGACCGCATTTCTGCTTCCGGTGCTGTTGTGGTTTTGGCAGCTGCATCTGCCGGCAGATACGGCGGTCTGCCGTTTTTTGCAGGGGTTCGACTGGACGTTCGAGATCCCGTTTCTGTGCTGCGTCTGGTTGATCCTCACCGACTGGCTCCGGAGTGTCCAGCGTCCGGCGCTGTACCTGCGGTTTTCTCCGGAACGCGCCACGCCGGTCCACACAACGGAATTTTACGGCGTCCCCTACGCCCGTGAGGAAGGCACCCGCATCACAGCGCCAGCCGTTCTGCGCGAAGAATCTCTCCGCGCACGGCGGGCTGCGGACTATATTTTCCGGTATCACGTCTACAGCCAGGCGCTGATCGGCAACAAGGAGAACATCCGCATCAAAGCGGAAACGCATCGCTGTCAGGTGCTTGGCATCCGCGGCGCATGGCTGGGAAATGCGCCGGATTTCATGGAGATGCGCTACATCGGCAGGGGCATCACCCGCTGCCGTGTCTGCATCTGGGAGGAAAC
>JAFPXW010000116.1 GCA_017394565.1 Oscillospiraceae bacterium
CGGATGCCTGTGAATGCCATCGCGATGCCGTACTTGTTGCAGGTCTCGATGACATTGTCGTCACGGATGGAACCGCCGGGCTCTGCAATGTACGCAACACCGGACTTCTTTGCACGCTCGATGTTGTCACCGAACGGGAAGAATGCATCGGAACCGAGGCAAACGTCCGTATTCTTGGCAAGCCATGCCTTCTTCTCCTCTGCGGTGAATACCGGCGGCTTTACCTTGAAGATGCGCTGCCACTCGCCCTCGCGCAGAACGTCCTCGTACTCATCGCCGATGTAAACGTCGATCGCATTGTCGCGGTCTGCACGGCGGATGTCGTCAACAAACTGGAGACCAAGAACCTGCGGGCTCTGACGCAGCCACCAGTTATCTGCCTTCTGACCAGCCAGTCTGGTGCAGTGGATTCTGGACTGCTGACCAGCGCCGATACCGATCGCCTGACCGTCCTTGACGTAGCAAACGGAATTGGACTGGGTGTACTTCAGGGTGATGAGGGAGATCAGGAGGTCATCCTTCTTGTCATCCGGAATGTCCTTGTTGTCGGTCACGATATTGGAGAGCATTTCGCGGTTGATGTCCAGTTCGTTTCTGCCCTGCTCGAAGGTCACGCCGTAAACCTGCTTGCGCTCGATGGGAGCCGGGGTATAATTCTCATCCATCTGGAGGATGCAGTAGGTGCCCTTGCGCTTGGACTTGAGGATCTCCAGTGCTTCCGGCTCATAACCCGGCGCGATCACGCCGTCGGAAACCTCGCGCTGGATCATCTTTGCGGTGCAAACGTCCACCACATCAGACAGTGCGATGAAGTCGCCGTAAGAGGACATTCTGTCTGCGCCTCTTGCTCTCGCATAGGCAGAAGCCAGCGGCGTCAGGTCGCCGAGGTCGTCCACCCAGTAGATCTTCTTGAGGGTATCGGACAGCGGTCTGCCGATCGCAGCACCTGCCGGAGAAACGTGCTTGAAAGAAGTTGCTGCACATACACCGGTCGCTGCCTTCAATTCCTTAACAAGCTGCCAGCCGTTGAGGGCATCAAGCAGATTGATATAACCGGGCTTGCCGTTCAGTACGGTGATCGGCAGCTCCTGGCCGTCCTCCATGAATACACGGGACGGCTTCTGGTTCGGGTTACAGCCGTATTTTAACTGCATTTCATTTGCCATTGGAAATTCCTCCAGTCTGATTCTTAATTCTTTGGATTCGTTCGATCTCTTTGCGCAGTTTTTCAGTCCACCGCGCATCTTCTTCATGAAGATGAAACACGCGAAATCCATATATAAAGCCATTCTCATATACAGATTTTTCATCATCAACGTGCAGATCAATATGGTAATACGCAGGATTCTTGGACGGCATGGGCGTTTTCCTGTTACCCTGCACATCCCGTTCATGCCGCGGCGCATTCACAACATTGTCGATCCGTACCCGATAGTACCGAAAATAATTCCGGATATACCGTTCAGAGCGATTCGATGTTGTATAGATCCACAAGTTGATCCCTGTCGCATTCATCCATAGCAGCAGTTCTGCTGCGCCGGCACGAAGTCTGTCTGGATACAGCATCCGCCACGGAAACCGCATTTCCGGCTCAGTACTGACACGTTCCGGATTCACAAACAGCGTTTCATCGAGATCAAACGAAACGATCATTACGCCTTTTCGTACTTATTGATGATCTTCGACTGTGCCTTGCCGGTCGCAATGTCGATATAGCGCACGAACAGGGACACCTTATTGTCCTCGTTGAGGGCATTCCACAGACAGTCCGCGAACTCGTCCATATCATCCGGGATGGTGACCTTCTTCGGCTCACCCTCGAAGGACGGCAGCGGATTGC
>JAFPXW010000117.1 GCA_017394565.1 Oscillospiraceae bacterium
TCTACATCGTGAAGCCCCTCCTTGCTTTTCGGCAGGGAGGGGCCGAGGCGTTATTGGGGGGGCTTTGGTTTAGTGCGTAGTGCGTAGTTCGTAGTGCGTAGTTTAGGTGTCCGTCTATCGCCGGACGGAATGAAACAGGCTTACTAATAGAATAGCCCGGTCACTAAGAGACAGCATCCTTACGTCAGCAGTACTATCTTTACGCACTACGCAATCATCAAAGCGCATTAAAATTCCTCATTCCTCATTCTTAATTCCTCATTTTGATTCAGTTCCCTTGACAAACCCCCGTAAATCTGCTATCATGAAAATAGAGAAAAAACGCAGAGAGGAAGATCAACAGATGCGATACAGAATGCTTGCAATGCTCCTGCTGGCAGGGGCGCTGACGGGCTGCGCAAAGGTCAATGTACCGCCGGCAGATCCGGAATTTACACAGTCACTGGAGCAGAGCGATACCGCCGCTTCAGAGGACACCACCGCGCCGCAGGATACCCAGCCCGAAACCACCACCACCGCCGTGACCACCACCTCGGCAGAGGGCGGCACGACCGAGACTTCCACCGGCACGACCGCGCAGGATCCCGAAACCGAGGAGCCTACCAATGCCGACGGCAAAAAGCCTTCCACCGTCGCGTGGGCGGACGCTTACGCACGCATCATCCGGATGCGCGACCACAAGTCGGAGCATATTGATTCCTACTACGCGCTCATCCGCCTCGATCCGGACAAGGTGCCGGAGCTGGTCATTCTGGATGACGTGTATATGCAGCTCTACACCTACGAAAACGGCGAAGCACAGCTGCTTCTGGAGGATGCCTACAAATCGAGCGCGGCGCTCGACCAGAATGTCTGCTATCAGCCGATCGTCGGGAAATTCGCAAGCTACTTCTCCACCATGGGCGGCGGCACGGGCTACACGATCTTCGTCTACGACCAGCTCGACACGCTCCATGTGGATCGCTACTGTTTCAATAACAACGAGGACGAGGGCGGCGAGATGCCGTACAATTCCCTCTGGGACCGCGCGGAGGAATTCGGCGTGCAGAACAACGGCTGGAACGACGTCACCCTCACCGGCGACTGGATCCACATCGGCGAGGATTTCGAGGACGCCCACGACCTGAGCCGCACCCCCGACGCGGATGCCCTGCGCGAGGAGTGGGAGGAGACGCTGGGGGAGAATGAGGAATGAGGAATTAGGAATTAGGAATTTTTGGTGCGCCTTGCGGCGCGGATTTAAGCAAGCATTCTGATCGGCAAATTTCCTGACTAAGAGAACACATCCTGAATCGGGAGCTTTTCAGATAGCAATTCTAAAACCGTCCGCGGAAGCGGACACCACAATTCCTCATTTCTCATTCCTAATTCCTAATTCATAAATTTTTCCCCCTTGACAAATCTCCAAATTTGTGCTACACTTAGAAAGTAAGAAAAGCGTTGACGAGGAAGCGGTTTCCGGACGGAGTGCCGCGCTCCGACAGAGAGCTGTCACCATGGGCTGGGAGTGACGGCGGGAGCGTTTGTGCCGGGGATCTGTACCACCCTCTGAGCCTGTGCAAACCACAGCGGTCGACTGCCGTTATCCGGTCACAATGAGGTGCGTTCCCGTTTTTGGGAAAACGCATGAATTCGGGTGGAACCACGATGTGTCATCGTCCCGAAGCTTTGGCGGATGTCCGAGGCTTCGGGGCTTTTTTGTACTCCGAGGCACCTGAAGGAAGGTGATACCTATGAAGCTGTACCCAACGCTTCACGCGACCGCGGAATTCCTTACCGAAAAGTCCGGGGAGGAATGCGGTGACACGATGAAAATTGCCGTCGGGACGCATTTTCTCGGCAAGGAACAGGACGGTGCATGGGAGCTTTCTCACATCGACCGGAATCTCTTTCGTCCGGTGCTGCGCTTGCAGTTCGTGCCGGATGACGACGGACTGATCCTTGCGGCGGATTACAAGCCGGACCGGATGCTGCTGATCTTCATGCTCATCTGGTCGCTGGTGGTCATTGCGGCTGCGGTCTGGAAGGGCTTGCTGCTGCTCGTGATGCTGCCGGTATTCTGGGCAGTCATGATCGTCGGGTTCTCCCGCGGTGTCAGAACGGCAAATGACGCCATCCTCGACGCATTCGGGGCAACGGAGATCCTCGGCTGAGTTTTTGGTTTGTTTATCTTTAGAAAAATTTAAAAAAATGTGAATAAGGAGAGAAGTATCATGGTAAAATTAACGCTGAAGGACGGCTCTGTCCGTGAGGTAGAGGCAAATATTTCTGCGGCTGAGGTCATCAAGGGCATCGGCATGGGACTTTACAAGGCGGCTTGCTGCGTAAAGATCGACGGCGAGGTCAAGGATCTGCGCACCCAGCTTGACAAGGACTGCACCTTCGAGGTATGTACCTTCGATGATCCGGACGGCAAGAAGACCTTCTGGCATACGGCTTCCCACGTTCTGGCACAGGCTGTCAAGAGACTGTACCCGAATGCCAAGCTTGCCATCGGCCCGGCGATCGACGGCGGCTTCTATTATGACTTCGACCTGGAGCATCCGTTCACACCGGAGGAGCTGACCAAGATCGAGGCGGAGATGAAGAAGATCGCCAAGGAAAAGCTCCCGATCGAGCAGTTTTATCTGTCCCCGGACGAGGCTCTCGCGAAACTGCGCGATATGGACGAGCCGTACAAGGTGGAGCTTTGCGAGGAGCACGCCGGCAAGGGCGAGCCGATCAGCTTCTACCAGCAGGGCGATTTCGTGGATCTCTGCGCAGGCCCGCACCTCATGACGACAGAGCCGGTCAAGGCATTCAAGCTGCTGTCCTGCACGGGCGCTTACTGGAGAGGTTCTGAGAAGAACAAGATGCTCTCCCGTGTCTATGGTACGGCTTTCCCGAAGGCTGCACAGCTTGACGAGGAGCTCCAGCGCCGCGAGGACGCTGCCAAGCGCGACCACAATAAGCTGGGGCGTGAACTCGAATACTTCACGACAGTAGACTACGTCGGCCAGGGACTTCCGATCCTGCTGCCGAAGGGCGCGAGAGTCGTTCAGCTGCTCCAGAGATGGGTGGAGGACTATGAGGAAGCCCACGGCTGCATCCTGACCAAGACACCTCTGATGGCAAAGCGCGACCTGTTCAAGATCTCCGGCCACTGGGATCACTACCTCGACGGTATGTTCGTCATCGGCGATGCACAGGACGAGACCAAGGAATGCTTCGCTATGCGTCCGATGACCTGCCCGTTCCAGTATCAGGTCTTCCTGAACAAGCAGCGCTCCTACCGTGACCTGCCGATGCGCCTGACGGAAACTTCCACGCTTTTCAGAAACGAGGATTCCGGCGAGATGCACGGACTCATCCGTGTCCGCCAGTTCACGATCTCCGAGGGTCACTATATCATCACACCGGAACAGCTTGAGGAGGAATTCAAGGGCTGTCTGGAATTCGTCAAGTACTTCCTCGGCACAGTGGGACTGCTCGATTCCTGTACCTATCGCTTCTCCCAGTGGGATCCGGCAAACCCGAAGAACAAGTATGAGGGTACTGCTGAGCAGTGGGATGCCGCACAGGGCGCAATGGGCAGGATCCTCGACAAGCTCGGTCTGGACTACACGATCGGCATTGATGAAGCAGCGTTCTACGGCCCGAAGCTCGACATCCAGTACAAGAACGTCTACGGCAAGGAGGATACCCTCGTTACCATCCAGATCGACATGATGCAGGCTGCCAAGTTCGGCATGGAGTACATCGACAAGGACGGTCAGAAGAAGATGCCGTACATCATTCACAGAACCTCCCTGGGCTGCTTCGAGAGAACGCTGGCGTACATGATCGAGCATTTTGCAGGTGCAATGCCGCTGTGGATCGCACCGGAGCAGGTCAAGATCATCCCGATCGCAGACCGTCACCTCGACTGGGCATATGAGGTCAAGGCGGCCCTGCGTGCCAAGGGCATCCGCTGCGAGATCGACGACCGCAATGAAAAGGTCGGCAAGAAGATCCGCGAAGCAACGCTCGACAAGATCCCGTATATGCTCACCATCGGCGACAATGAGGTCGAGGCAAAGACCGTTTCCGTCCGCACCAGAAAGGGTGAGGATCAGGGCGTGATGAGCCTTGACGACCTGCTGGCAAAGCTGGGCAAGGAGATCGAGGATAAGGTCAAGGAGTGATCCTTCCGGCGTTTACAATAGAAAATACAGCACCCCTCGCTTCGGGAATCTTCCGGAGCGAGGGGGTTTTTGCATTCGGACTCCTCCTGCGACTCACACCTCCGGGAGGGCGTACACCACGCCGGAATTGAGGACAGCTTGCAGATCCGCCGGCGGAAAGGCGCCGTTTCTCTGCGCGGTGCGGATCTGTCGGTAATGCACATCCCCGGCATGGGGCGAAAGCGTTTCCGGCGGTGCGAGGACGACCTGGCACATCGGGGAAATCCCTTCGTCCAGCAGTTTCCGCAAGGTCGGCAAGTCCTCCGGCGACGACAGACAGACCAGCTCCGTGTGTCCGAGGAAAACCTTGCCGCCGGCTTTGATCTCGGCGATACACAGGGCTTGTTCGGGGGAAGCCTCCTGCACCGTCAGGTTTTCCTCCGCTTCAAACGGCTGTAAGATCAGTGTATTCCCACGGATTGCCAGCGCCTGTATATAAGTTCGCTCCGAGAGAACGTCCGGCGCCGGCAGCAGGAAACTCGCCGCGAGCAGGAGGACGAGGGGGAGGGGGCTCATGCGCATTCCGGTTGCTCCTTTCTGATGAAATTTAATCATTTCTATTGCTTTTCGTGTAGAAATCTGTTATAATGGAACAAAGAAATCACACCAAACATTACCCAAAGGAGGGATCCATATGAACCAATTCATGCAGCTTGCCATCGAGGAAGCCCGAAACGGCATCCGCGCCGGGGACGGCGGCCCGTTCGGGTGCGTGATCGTCCGGGACGGCGAGGTCATCGGGCGCGGTCACAACGAAGTCATCCGTCAGCACGATCCGACCTGCCACGGCGAAATGATGGCGATCCGCGATGCCTGCCGGAATCTCGGAACGCACGACCTGTCCGGATGCGAGCTTTACACGACGGCCGAACCGTGTCCGATGTGCCTTGGCGCCATCCGCTGGGCGAATCTCCGGAAGGTCTATTTCGGTTGCAATATCGCCGATACTGACCGCATCGGCTTCCGCGACCAGATCTTCTATGAGAACCGTTGGGAGGCTTCGGAGGAACTCGACCGCGCGGCGTGTCTGGAGGTCTTTGCGGAGTATCAGGCGCTCAGGCACGAGCAGTACTGAGCCGTTCCCCGAACAAACACGCCGCCGCCTGCGCACCGAGGATACCCCACGCGGTCAGGAATGCCGTCAGATACACCGCATCCACGCGAAATGCCAGCGGCTGGGTGAGCTTCGCCAGCAGGAAGATCGGGTAGGGCGACGACTGCACCAGCGTGCCGCCGGTCGTCAGCAGGAGGAAAATTCCCAGCAGTCCGGCCGCTTTCAGGAGCGTGACGCGCAGGACGCAGCGGTGCAGGTTTTCCCGTTTTGCACTGAGCATCAGAAACGGGATCTCGATGCCCGTAAACCACCAGAAATCGCCGCTTTCCGCAGGGGGAGACACGGTGAGCGGCTGCATCGCCCTGCCGGCGAGGAGCAGGAGAATCGCGGCGATCCAGATCACGCCAAGGAGGGAAACGCTTCGCGCCAGCGCGGTTTTGCCGCAGGAAGCCCCGAATCCCCAGACCGCGCCGAGGAGCAGGATCACCGCAAACACCGGCGGCATCTGCATCCCGATGAACGGCAGGGCTTTCACGAGGCGGCTGATCTCGACAAGAAACGCCGCCAGAAGCCAGCACTTCCAGACGAGCTGCGGCATTTTATCCCGGAATACCGGGCAGATCATCCCCACAAGCGCCCAAACCCCCAGACTCACCCCAGCACCGCACAGCGCGTGGAGGGAGAACGCAGGGAGGAGGGCGAGGGGGAGGAGGAGCAGGGGAGTGTATTGCATGAGGGGAAGTCCTTTCTGTGGGAATTAGGAATTAGGAATGAGGAATGAGGAATTGCGTTTCGTTCGTAGTGCGTAGTTCGTTGATAGGTCGTACTGTGAATAGCAAGATTTGGGCTGCCTGCTTAAAATCCGTCCGCGTCAGCGTAAGCAGATGCCCAGCGAGCGTGCGAGCGCAGGCAGTCGCTTATACAGAGTAGACACATTCATTCCTAATTCCTAATTCCTCATTCCTCATTCCTCACTTTCTCAGTTTCCCCACCGCAAATCCCCCCTTCCCCATGCGTTTCCAGCCCTGTCGATAGGCGACATCGCGCATGGCTTTGGGGGTGAAGGGCGCGAGGGGGGCGGTCAGGGGATAGGTGAAGATTTCCGTGCGGCACAGCTCCATGCACAGCGCCGTCAGACACAGCGACAGTCCGCACAGCCCGAACATTCCGCCGATCAGGATGCAGCCCAGCCGCAGGATCGTCAGCGCCGGATTGAGGTCAGGGACGATGAAGCCGGAGGTCACCGCGATGGCCGTCACCGTCAGCATCGGCGTACTCACTAAGCCCGACGCGACCGCCGCGTCACCGATAATGAGTCCCCCGACGATACTCACCGCACCGCCGACCACTTTCGGCAGGCGCAGTCCGGCTTCGCGGATCAGCTCGTACATCAGAAGCGTGCCGATGGCTTCCGTCGGGAGGGAGAGGGGTTCGTTGGCTTCGGCTTTCGTCAGGAGCAGGAGGAGCGTCCGGTCGAGCAGTTCGCTGTGGTGGATACTCACCGCAACATAGAACGCCGGCAGGAAAATACTCAGCAATATCGCCACATACTTCACCCATCGCAGGAAGGTGGCGTACCACGGTTTCAGGCTGTAGTCGTCGAGCGTCTGGACGGATTCGATGAGAAGTCGGGGGACGACAAGCGCAAACGGTGAGCCTTCCATGAGGATGCCGACTCGGCCTTCGAGGAGTTTGGCGGCGAGGACATCGGGGCGCTCGGTCGTTCCGGTGGTGTCAAAGAGCGAAGCCCTTTCCTCTAAGAATGGCTGTAAATAGCCAATGGTAAGCACGCAGTCCAGATCGACCGCAGAGAGGGCGCGGCGTACATCGTCCGTAAGCTGCGGCTGAGTCCGGTCGGTGAGCGAGCAGATGGCAACGCGCGAGGGCGAGAGTTTCCCGACGGTCAGAAATTCGGTTTTCAGCACCGGCGAGCCGAGGCGTTTTTTGAGGAGCGCAAGGCTGTCGTCGAGCTTTTCACTGAATCGCTCATGCGCCCCTAAGAGCGTGGCTTCGTTCGTGGGTTCGATGGGGGATCAGCTCCTTTCGGGGAAATTTAGTTTAGTGCGTAGTTCGTAGTGCGTAGTTCGTAGTTGTGGTATCGCCTTGCGGCGATGGTTTTAAATGGGGCTTCGCCCCTGCTTAGTATGCTTATTTTATTTCGTCCGGCGTAGCCGGACACATTCAATTCCTCATTCCTAATTCCTAATTTCTCATTGAATTGATATTGAACGAATAACGTAAGTTCTGGAGTTAGTATGGCTGAATTTCGCCGATTTATGCGTGTTATCATTCTGGGCTGAACAAAGTTCTCCTCATAATTAACCAAATGTCAGGTTTCACCCCCATAAGGATGAA
>JAFPXW010000118.1 GCA_017394565.1 Oscillospiraceae bacterium
ACACCGTCCGCGTGCATCTCCTCGACGGCCTGGAGATTGAGCCCGTAGCCCTCAGCACGCTCCGGGATGCGCCAGGTCACGTCGGCGCCGATCTCGCGGAGGAAGGAGTAGAGGATGGTGGTCGCCATGACGCCGTCGCAGTCGTAGTCGCCGTAGACGCAGATGCGCTTGCCCGTGTCGATGGCATCCATGAGGGCAGCGGCGGCCTCCTGCATATCGCAAATGAGCGCGGGATCGCTCAGGGCGCTGCACCCGAGGCGCCGCGCAGCCTGCTCGATGTCCGTGCAGCCGTCCGCGGCGAGAACCGTGCAGCAAAGCTCCGAAAGATCGCAGCTGCGCTGGAGCTGTGCGACCTGTGCGGGATCCGGTGTCCCGATCTTCCATTTCTTCATGTGACCACTCGCCCTCCGAAATCAATTCTATATTCTTATATTATAGCATTTTTTGAATGTGTTTGCAATAGCACACCGCCAATTTTTACCGAATTGCAAAAATTTCAAAAAATTTCAAAAAACACTTGACAAATCATTCATAACGTGCTATAATATAAAAGCTGGTTCACGAACTGGAGAGATGTCCGAGTGGTTTAAGGAGCCAGTCTTGAAAACTGGTGATACGGCAACGTACCGTGGGTTCGAATCCCACTCTCTCCGCCAATTTCATAGGATTTGGTTCACTACGGATGCAGAAATACCCAAGTGGTGAAGGGGCTCCCCTGCTAAGGGAGTAGGTCGGGAAACCGGCGCGAGGGTTCAAATCCCTCTTTCTGCGTAGAATGACGCACCTGCGAGGTTTCGCAGGTGCGTTTTTTGATGCTCGTTTTCTCTACACGCTTCATTGAGCGCATAGAAGTTGACAATTTCCCCGAAATGTGCTATACTAATGCAAGGATGCTTCCCCTTGCGGAAGCGCAGAATCGAAAACGAAAACGGGGTGCCGGCATGGCGGATCAGCAGAAGAAACCAAAGGAAAAAAGCGTCCTCCAGATCGCGAAGGAGATGGAAGCGCAGCAGGCGAGGATCGCAGAGGAGCAGCAGGAATTGCTCCGGCAGAAGCGCGAGGAGGAGCGAAAAGCGTATGAAGAACAGCTGCGGCAGGATCGCCTGGAGCTGATCCGGCTCAAACAGGGCGTGATCGGGGAGAGCGAGACCATCCACGAAGTACACGAGGAAAAGCCGCATTATACCGTCGGTCAGCGCATCGGAAATTTCTTTTATCACAACAAATGGTGGCTTGGCATCGCGGCATTTTTCGCGTTCACCATCGGCTTCATCGCGTACCAGACGATCACCACGGTCAAGCCCGACATGATCGTGCTGCTGCTCGTGCATGACGACCTGCTCAATGCTGAGTGCAACCAGCAGATCGGCGACCTGTTCGCGCAGTACATCGGGGACGAGAACGGCGACGGCAAGGTCGTCTGCGATGTGTATTACATTCCGGCATCCGACGAAACCGCGGAGAGAAGCGGTTATACCGGCGACTCCACGAAGTTGTTCGCGGAATTCCAGACGGGCGAGGCTTGCATCGTGATCTCGGACGAGGGCGCGGATCAGTTCATTGTGCCGGATCACACGCTGGTGGATCTGGAGGAAGATTTCGGCGATTATGAGCAGACGGACGGCGTGCGGTTCTATCTGCGTGACACGGACTTCGCGAAGGACATCGAGTGGTACGAGGGCGACCTGGACAAGGACATTTACATCGGCATCCGCAGCGTGCGCCAGACGCTGGATTCCGAGGAGAAAATGCAGGAGACCTACGACATCAGCTACCCTGCACTCCGGAAGTTCATCGAGGCATACGGTACGAAGGAGTGATCCATGTGGTCTGGGTGTATCTGGCGGCATCGTCGCTGCTCCTGCTTTTCGCAAGCGGTGCGGCGGCGTATTATCGCGAAGAAAATGCCGGAATCGTGTGGTTTGTCATCAGCATGATGACGATTCTGGTGATTTTCCTGAGAGTGGCAAATCTCATCTCGAAGCTCGTCTACAAAGCGTGCAGCGGTGAGAAAAAGAAAGTCACCATCTCCGACCTGGTGCTGTTCGACGGTGGGATCTTCCTGCTGTACGGGATCATCGGGGGGCTGGGCAAGGACATCGCGGATGCTGAGGGTTGGGTGTATCTGGCAGTGATCGGGATTCCAGTGTTTGCAGTTGCTGTATATTCGGTCGTTCGCCGTTTCCGTCAGGCGAAGGAAATCTATCGGAAACGGCATGAGAAAGTCTTTTTGAATGAATAAAACCGTCGCAGAGCGCATGGCTTTGCGGCGGTTTTTTGTTGACTGTTCTTACTGATTTTCCTGATTCTCCGCGTGTTTCTGCGCGATCCGCAGGGTGATCTCCGCAGTCTTGACCACGAGGACACCGATGGACAGGATGAGATTGGTCAGCAGTAATTTCTGAATGGCTTTTTCGTACATGAAGATCCCTCCTTATTTCTCGGTCATGAGCGTGTAGCGATCCGGACGACGGTCGCGGAACAAGCCCCATTCCAGGCGCTGCTGCGCGAGCGCATCGAGGTCAAATGTCTGCGTCAGGACAGTCGCGGTATCACGCGGCGCCTGCACGAGCAAAGCACCCGTTTCGTCCGTGATGAACGACGAGCCGTAGAAACACAGCGACGAGGTCTGACCGCCGTTTTCCGGCGTCGGGGTGACTTCCTCCAGACCGATGCGGTTCGCGGCAATGACGGGCATGAGGTTTGCCGCCGCGTGTCCCTGCATCGTGCGCGTCCAGTGTGGCATGGAATCCGTTTGCAGGATCGGTTCAGAGCCGATGGCGGTCGGGTAAAACAGCAGTTCCGCGCCGTTCAGGGCGAGGGAACGCGCCGTTTCCGGGAACCACTGATCCCAGCAGATGCCCACACCGATGCAGCCGAAGCGCGTGTTCCACGTCCGGAAACCCGTGTCGCCGGGGACGAAATAAAATTTCTCCTGATAAAAATGATCGTCCGGAATGTGCGTCTTGCGGTAAACGCCCAGCACGCTGCCGTCCGCGTCAATGACCGCCACGGAATTGAACAGCCGGTTGCCGTCACGCTCGTAGAAGCTGACGGGGATCACGACAGACAGCTCTTTGGCAACCTGCATAAACCGCGTAACAGCGTCGTTTTCCATAGTAGGTTTTGCAAACTGGTAGTAATCATACCGGCGCTCCTGACAGAAATACTGACGCTCGAACAGTTCCGGCAGGAGGATGATATTCGCGCCGTTTTTCACGGCATCGCGGACGAATTTCTCCGCAGTATCGAGGTTTTCCATCACATCGCGGCTGCACTGCATCTGCACTGCGCCGACGGTAACATTTCTCATAGGGCACGCTCCTTTATTCTGGAATTTGCTGTGTCAGGCAGTGGAGATTGCCGCCGCCGACGATGAGTTCCCGCGCAGGGATGGGAATGATGCGGCGTTCCGGACACCACGACTGCATGAGCGAGACCGCCAGCGCATCGCTTTCGGCATTCTCGCCGCCGAACTGCAGCAGCAGAACCGCGCCGTTCGTGAAGTAGAAATTCACATAGGAAGCCGCCAGCCGTTCGCCGACTTCGCGCGTATCCTCGCCCTCCGCGAACGTGTAGCCGTCCAGATCGTGCTGCGTGACGCAGACCGGCACATGGGGGATCGGGAGTTTGCGGACGGTGAATTTTCTTCCCTTTGCATCGGTTACAGATTCGAGAAAGTCCAGATCTGCGCGGCTCATGGCATACTGCGGATCGTTCACATCCTCCGTCCACGCCAGTACGACCTCGGCAGGTCGGAGGAAGGCGCACACATTGTCCACGTGTTCATTCGTCTCGTCATTAAAAATGCCGAACGGCAGCCAGAGGACTTTCTCCGCGCCGAGATAATCGCAAAGCTTCGCGGAGATCTCGTCTTTGGTAAGCTCCGGATTGCGTCCTTTTGAGAGCAGGCAGCGCTCCGTGACGAGGATCGTCCCCTCGCCGTCGGAGTGGATCGAGCCGCCCTCCAGCACGAATTCCTGCGCATCAAAAACGTTCATTTGAAGCGCTTTGCACAGCGCGGAAGCGAGGGCATTGTCCTCGGCGTAATCGGTGTAAAGCCCGTCGAAATCGCCGCCCCACGCATTGAATTTCCAGTCGATGCCGCGCACCTCGCCCTCGGCATTTTTCACAAACGTCGGTGCGGTATCACGCGCCCAGGCGTCGTTCTGCGCGATGGTGAGGACGGTCGCATTGAGGTCGCACGTCATCGAAATCGCTCTGTCGCGGCATTTTTCGCTCGTGATGAGGATCAGCTGTTCGCTTTCGGAGATCGCCTCCCACGCCTTGCGGAAAGCCGGAAGTGCCGGCTGTGCGTGGTACGGCCACGAGCCGGGGCGCTCCGGAAAGATCATGACGGTCGCGCGGTGCTTTTCAAATTCCGCAGGCATCCGGAAACCGAGCTGTCGAGGTGTCATGATAATCTCTCCTTAAAGTCAGAATAGCCGAAACTGCGTACAATTTCGTAAGTCCCGTCAGTGTGCAGGATGCCGATGTCGGGCAGGGGCATCCCGTTGAAGGTATTGTTCTTGACCATCGAATAGATCGCCATATCCTCGAAACACAGCCGTTCCCCGATGGCGAGGGGCTTGTCGAAGCTGTAATCGCCGATGATGTCGCCGGCAAGGCAGGTGCGCGAGGAAAGCCGGTAGGTATGGGCTTTTTCGCCGTCCAGGCCGCTTCGGAACAGGGGAGGGCGGTAGGGCATTTCCAGCACATCTGGCATATGGCAAGCCGCCGACGCATCGAGAATGGCGATATGCAGCCCATTCTCGACCAGATCCATGACCTCGGTCACGAGATAACCGGCATTGAGCGCGATGGCTTCGCCGGGTTCGAGGTAGACCTGCACGCCGTAATGCTGCTGCACCTCATGGATGAGCCGTTCGAGCAGAGGAATGTCGTAGCTGGGCTTTGTGATGTGATGGCCGCCGCCGAGATTGAGCCATTTTGCGCGTTTCAGGAGCGAGCCGAACTTCTCGTCGATGGCTTTCAGCGTGACCTCCAGCGCATCCGCACCCTGTTCGCACAGCGTGTGGAAATGAAATCCATCCAGCCCGTCGAGCGCATCGAGGTCGAGATTTGCGAGCGTCACGCCCAGCCGGGAGCCGGGGGCACACGGATCATAGATCGGCTCCTCCTGCGTGGAGCATTCGGGATTGAGGCGCAGACCGATGCTTTTTCCGGCGCATTTTCCGCGGAATTTAGCCAGCTGGTTCATCGAGTTGAAATAGATATGATCGGCATACCGGAGGATCTCGTCGAATTCCTCCTCCTTGTAAGCCGGCTCAAACACATGGACTTCGCCGCCGAATTCCTCAAAGCCGAGCCTTGCTTCGTACAATCCGGAAGCCGTCGTGCCTGCGAGGGATTTCGCACAGGTCGGGTACACGGAGAACATCGAAAACGCCTTCTGTGCGAGCAAAATCTTACATCCGGTGCGCTCCTGCACGCCTTGCAGGATCTCCAGATTCCGCAGGAGGGCGCTTTCATCAAGGACATAGGCAGGGGTATGTGTGACCCCTGCCATCGCCATTTCCTGTCTTGTCATATCAGTCGACCAGAACCGGGTTCTCGTCAACGATCCACGGCAGACCGTACTGATTAAGCATCTCCATGTACGGATCGGGATCGAATTCCTCGACATTGAATACGCCAGCACCCGACCACTTGCCGGAAGCCACGAGCGCCGTGCCGATCATTGCCGGAACGCCGGTCGTGTAGGAAACCGCCTGCGCACCGGTCTCCTTGAAGGCCTCCTGATGGTCGCAGATGTTGTAAATGTAGATGCTGCGCTCCTTGCCGTCCTTCACGCCGGTGAAGATGCAGCCGATGTTGGTCTTGCCGACGGTGCGCGGACCGAGGGAAGCCGGATCGGGCAGGAGGGCTTTGAGGAACTTGATGGGAACGATCTCGTGTCCCTCAAATTCGACAGGTGTCGTGCCGAGCATCCCGACATTCTGGAGACAATTCATGTGCGTCAGATAGCTCTGCCCGAACGTCATAAAGAAGCGGATGCGCTTAACACCGGGGATATTCTTGGCGAGGGATTCGATCTCCTCGTGGTGCAGCAGATACATATCCTTGTCGCCCACGCCTTTGAAATTGTACTCGCGCTTGATCTCCATGGGCTTGGTCTCGACCCAGTGACCGTCCTCCCAGTAAGAGCCGTTGGCTGAAACTTCGCGGAGGTTGATCTCCGGATTGAAGTTCGTGGCAAACGGATAGCCGTGGTCGCCGCCGTTGCAGTCGAGGATGTCGATGTAGTGGATCTCGTCAAAGTAATGCTTGAGGGCGTAAGCCGTGAACACGCTCGTCACGCCGGGATCGAAGCCGGTGCCGAGGAGCGCGGTGAGACCAGCCGCCTTGAATTTGTCCTGATACGCCCACTGCCACGAATAATCAAAGTATGCCGTGAAGCCTTTTTCCTTGCAGCGTTTCTCATAGACGGCACGCCATGCGGGGTCGTCGGTATCCTCAGCCTCATAGTTTGCGGTATCGACATAATTGGCACCGCAGG
>JAFPXW010000119.1 GCA_017394565.1 Oscillospiraceae bacterium
GTGGCAACGGTCGTTCTCTCTGACAAGAATTCCGACGAGACGCTCTATGTGGAGCCGGAAAAGACCACCAAGGAAGTCACCTACCAGTTCGCTGACCTCGACGATGCCAAGGACGGCAAGATCATCCCGATCGAGGATGCAGAACACCTCAAGGAAGCCATCATCAACGTGACCGCAACTTCCAATGCAGGTTCTACATGGTACTGCGGCGGCGGCGCACTGTGCTTCAATTCCCTCCAGACCGACGACGGCAATGTCTGGGCTGCCAAGAGCTTCATGTACAACGGCACAGGCGATGTGACTGTCAAGTTCGACGGCACCTTCTCCATCGCTGATCCCGACGGCGGCGATATGCTGACGGTAGAGGGCAAGATCACCGAAAAATCCATGATCCTGCAGGACTGGTGGAAGTCCTCTGAGAAGGATGACAACGGTGCGGACGTAGAATGCACCTATAACAGCATCACGCTCGTTTACGACTACGCCGGCGCGGAAGTTCCGACTGAGGAAGCGACCACCGAGGAAGCGACCACTGAGGAAGCCACGACCGAAGAAGCGACCACGGATTCCACCGAGGATACCAGCGAAAGCACGGTCGCACCGACCGGTGTCAGCGCACTGGCTTACGGCGATGTCAATGAGGACGGCAAGGTGGATATTATCGACGTCATCAAGCTCAACAAGTACCTGCTGGGTGCCGATACACTGAGCGATCAGGGCAAGTACAATGCTGACGTGGACATCAACGGCAAAACCGATTCCACCGACTCCCTGAACATCCTCAAGTTTGTTGTTGAAATTCTCCATGCGGAAGATTTCCCGGTGAAATAAGATCACCACACCGCGTGCAGAAGGTTTCCCCCTTCTGCACGCACCCCTCCCTTGACTTTTCGCAGGGAATTTAGTATAATAATAGTATCTTAATTCTTTTCGGGAGGTCATAATTATGGAATTTGAATCCGTCATCCGCACACGGCGCAGCGTTCGCCGTTTCACTGAACAGGCAGTTCCGAAGGAAGTTGTCGCAAAACTCGTGGAAGCTGCATCCTTTGCACCGAGCTGGAAAAATTCCCAGACGGTTCGCTATCACGCGGTATTCGATCCGGCACTGAAAAACCGCATCGCAGAGGAAGCGACGTTCACCTTTTCCAAGAACCGCCTGAATATTTCCGGTGCGCCGGTCCTGATCGTCATTACGACCATCGACGGCATTTCCGGTTATGAGCCGGACGGTTCGCCGACAACGACAAAGGGTTCGCACTGGCAGTCCTATGACGCTGGTCTTGCGACTGAGAATTTCGTCCTGGCAGCCCGAGAAGCCGGCCTTGGCAGCGTGATCCTCGGCATTTTCAATGAGGACAAGGTCCGCGAACTCCTGCATCTTCCGGACGGTGAATCGGTTTCCGCACTCCTGCCCCTCGGCTATCCGGCGGAAGAACCGAATTGCCCCAAGCGCAAGAGTCTGGACGAACTGCTGATCGTTCATGAATAATTTGCAAGTTCCCATTTCTATCAAATATGAAGACACCCTCTCCGGTTCATTCCGCAGAGGGTGTCTTCATTTTTTTCATTCGTTACGACTTCGCATCACGCAGCGGCATCTGTGTTTTTTCTTCGCGATAGAAGAACGACAGTGCCGTCAGAACGGCGATGCCTGCCATGATCTCCAGCGGAAAATACCACAGCGCATCCGCTGGGATCAGGAAGCTCAGGATCGAGATGGCTGCCGCCGGCGGCAGCATCATCGAGAAACCGCGCATCAGCGCGAATGCCGCCAGCATCGTCAATGACGCCGCAATGCACGCCGGAACACCCAGCGTGATCGTCAGCCCGAACCGCAGCAATGCGCCGGCACCTGCGCAGCAGCCCAGCAGCAGGATGACTTGCAGGGGCTTGCGGCGTGACACGGCGCCCGGTTTCCAGAATTCCGTGTACGCGACCAACAGCGGCGGTGCGACCATGTAGGGCAGTTTCAGCGCGACTGCCAGCGTGATGAGGATGCATCCGGTCAGCGTCCGGTGCAGCGCATTCACGAGCTCTGTGCGGTCAGGAAGGCCCTTCGGCTCGAACGGCGCATCCTCCAGAATGCCGCATCGCACGAACAGCACGCGAACGGTCCAGATCAGCGCTGTCAGGATCAGTGCGGCAAGGACGTACACCCACGACCGTGTCTGCAGCAGCACCGGCAGCACGATCGCCGAGATCATCGGCGCAAATCCGGTCTGCGAAAACAGGAAGATCCCCTGCGCCAGCAGAAACGCCACGCACATTTGCAGCCACAAAGGCCCCGGCATCAGCCACACGACCGCCACACCAAGCAAAGCCCCCAGCACCACAAACAGCAGCGTATGCAAGCCGTTTGTACGCCACGCAAGCTTCGGCGTGAGGAGTGCGCCGGTCGCAATTGCTGCGATCTCCGGAAAAATGATCTCCCTCTCCTGCAACAGATCCGCCGCCAGTACCATACCGCCGACCAGCAGCATACTGAGCAGCAGCGGTATCACAGGGCTCTTTTTCATCAATCCATTCCCCTTTCTTTCGGGATCAATCTGCTTTTCGATTATAGCACAAAAGCGATTTTTTGTCAATATCTACCGAATAGAATCTGATGATTTATGTTCTAAATGATATTATGCATCTCATTTTTGGCGATTTTCACGAATTCCATGATTTCACTTGACATCCGGGGGGATTTGTGGTATAATTATAAAGTTGCTGATGTGGCACAGGTGGTAGCGCAACGCCTTGGTAAGGCGTAGGTCACCGGTTCGAATCCGGTCATCAGCTCCAAAGAACCCCCGGTACAGGTAACTGTGCCGGGACTTTGTGTTTTTTCGTAGGTTTGTTTTTTAAGAGAATCGCTTTGATGCTCTGCTTGCAAGCATCATTGCGGACGTTGGAAAACGGTCCTACAATTTTCACTAACTCGCCAGCGGGGGCTCCCCGCCATCAGCTCCAAAGAACCCCCGGTACAGGTAACTGTGCCGGGACTTTGTGTTTTTTCGTAGGTTTGTTTTTTAAGAGAA
>JAFPXW010000012.1 GCA_017394565.1 Oscillospiraceae bacterium
ATTTGTCAGCAGGCTGACCGCAGTCTGCATATTCCCGATATTTCGCTCCAATGCAGAAGCGACTACCTGCTCACGCCTGCCTGCAAGCTCATCAAGATACAGCTTGCTGACAGAGCTGACTGCCTTTTCGGTATCCTGCTGCGCTTTTTGTCCCGACCAGTATGTGCCGAGTATGAGGATCGCCGCGATCAGCAGACTTCCGATAAGGGCTGCATACAATCCTGTTTTATTTTTGATCCGTTTCATATCAATGTTTCTCGCGGGAGATCAATTTATAAATTGCACAGTGCGTCAAACTGCACCGTCGCTTCGGTTAAAAGAGGCGAATAATCGGTTTTCGTTCTGCTGCGAAGCAGCTCCGTGATTTCGCTGACCGGCTTTGTCAGCGGTGTCAGTGACAGATTTGCATACATACCTTTCAGCGCGTGAGCTGTCTCAAATGCCGCATTGAGATCGCCCTCACCGATCTGCTGTTCGAGCAGGGGAAGCCTGTTGTCAGCAAGTGCCTTTCCGACAAGTCCGATGTAAAAAGCCTCCATATTCATGCACCGTGCAAGCCCCTCGTCCACATCTGCGCCGTATTCTCTCAGTTTCTCAATTGTGAGCATAATTTGTCTCCTTCAGTTCTTTTTCGATCAGCACTGCAAACTCCTCAGGCGGAAGCGGCTTTGAAAAATAATAGCCCTGTATGATGTCACAGCCCAGTTTTTTCAGCAGCTCCATCTGTTCCCCTGTTTCAACACCCTCCGCGATCACAGGGACATCAAGGAGTCTTGCTATGTCGATCATGATGCCGACAAGACGCTCGTTTTTTTCGCTTTCGCATATCCCTCTGATAAATTTCATATCCAGCTTCAAAGCATCGATCGGCAGTGATGTCAGCATATTCAGAGAGGAATAACCGCTGCCGAAATCGTCCATTTCAATTCTGAAGCCACGCTTGCGAAGTGATTTTACTGTTTCAATGATCTGCTGTGAATTGTCGGTATAGGCGGATTCAGTGATTTCTAAAAGGAGGTTTTTATTCTCCAATCCGTTACGTTTCGTGATTTCCTCAAGAATATGGATAAGATGCGAATTAAATACATCAACTCTCGAAACATTGACAGAAACGGGAATGTCAAGACCGTACTTCTCTTTCCACTGCTTTATCTGTGCCGCCGCTTCATTCCACACAAACCGGTCGAGCTTCTGTATCAGACCGTTATCCTCAAAGAGCGAGATGAAATGCCCCGGGCTTATCATACCGAATTCGGGGTGGAACCATCGGATCAGTGCCTCTGCACTGGAAAGCTGCGGTCTGTCGCCTTTTATTGAATATTTCGGCTGATAATAGACCTTGAACTGCCTTTCAGACAGCGCCTTGTCCATGTCATTGATGAGCCTTTCAGAATAAAGCTCCTTGCTGTGCTGTTCATCATTATAAAGATCAAAGCAGGATACATAGCTGTTTCTGAGCTTCTGGCAGGCAAGTCTGGCGTAATCGAAGCGGTGTTCCATACACTTCTCGCTGCCGTCATCGGAATACACGCCATACCGCAGGCTGATGTTGCTGTCATTGATACGCTTGTCTATCTCGGCAATATACTGCGGCAGCTTGTGTTTAAGCTCATCGCTGTGAGGAAGATAGATGCAAAACTGATCGTTGTCACGGCGGCAGGCAAGCCCGCCTGTTTCACTGACAAGTTCGTGAAGGCTTTCGCCTATCTTTTTCAATATCATATTGCCGTAGCTTCTGCCGTACAGTTCATTCACCACATGAAAACGGTTGATATCGACGACCACCGCATCCATCGGCATATTGTTGTTCAACTCGTCAAGCCTTTTTCCGTACTGAAAGAAAAACTCCTTATGGAACAACCCTGTCAGCTCGTCACGCTCCGTTTCATGGATAATAACGCTGTCCTCTGCAAGCTCGATCGAATGACCGACTCTTGCACATATGACCTCGGGCATATCAAAGGGCTTTGCGATAAAATCCGCTGCACCGATCTTTAAGCTCTCGACTTCTGCACCCTTTTCAGAGGTCAGCACGATCACGGGGATACGTCTCAGCTCATTGTCGCTCCTGAGCAGTTTCAATAAACTGTATCCGTCCATTTCGGGCATATGCAGATCGAGTATCACCAGTGAGAGCCTGAACTTGTCCCTCTTTATCATGTCGAGGGCTGCCACACCGTTTTCGGCATAGCCGATCTCATACTGATCTTTCAGCATTTTTCCGAGTATCTCTCTTGCGATATCATCATCATCAACGATCAATATGCTTCTGCGAAGCCCTTTCTTTCGTTCAAACAGTTCCTGCATACGAGTTCCCTCCTTAAATAGTACTACAATAAAAATCACAAGCTTCATGATTGTCAAATTGACAACAAACTAACAATGTCGTCAGAATATATCATTTCGCAGCATACGATTTCTCATAATAATTTTAGCACAAAAATCAAAAAAAGTCAACAGATCATCTAAAAACAGTACAAATCCTATATTTCCACATATATACTACGCGCTATTGCAAAAATCAATCATGAGTTTTTAAGAACCGGAAGCTAACCTGTTTGAATTGCGCCTTGCTGCTAAGTGCTGCGATTTTCCATTCTCACCCAACACGCCATGCCCTGACCTGACCAGCAGATCCTCCATGGATCTCTCGGACATCAGAAACAAAAATCAACCGACCGCAGGAGGAAAAATTCCTGTGGTCGGTTGATTGCGTTACGTCGGCATTTTTTGCCCCCAAACAACCGGAACATCCCGGATGTCCTCTGCTGTAGGCAGCACCGGGGATCCGGATCAGTTACTGTGCGGGTGCTTGCAGTTCCGTTGTCAATGCGCGTTTCATCAGCGCCAGATCAAATACATCGAGGGTGCCGTCTTCGTTCAGGTCTGCACGCTTCTCCTGCGGCAATGCTGCGCCGGGTACGCAATGCAGCCATTTCTGGAATGCGACCAGGTCTGTCAGGTCAAATGCACCATCGCCATTCACATCACCGCGGATGATCTCCGGTTCGGTGGTGGGAGCCGTGGTCGGTTCCGTCGGTGCGGCATCCGTCGGCATTTCAGTCAGCTTCCCTGCACGGAATGCATAGCGCCAGAAGCTTCCGTCTGTCCGGATAAACCACGTATACAGCTCGTCGGCGTTCTCGTCATAGTCACCGCCGATGACGGCGGCCACGTTTGTGATCGCTGCCGTTTCTCCTTCCATGTATAAGCACAGCGTATGGTCATTTGTCAGGTGATAATTGGGCAGGCGGCTCATTTCCTGTGCGTCGCTGTAGTAAGTTCCAAAGCCGATCCTGCCGCTTTCCAGGTAGGCAGTCTGCGCAGGCTTTTCGTAAAGCTCCACCTTGCGTGTCGTTCCTGCTGCATAGGCCGTTCCGTCCTTCATCACATGAACGCAGCCGTAGGTCTTTCCGCCGTCATACTCATGATACCCTACCCATGCGACGTCCTCCGCGACCTTTGTCACGCTGAAATTGGTGCGGTTGATTCTCCAGAGAACGCTGTTTTCATCGACAAACAAGTCGTTTTTGGCACTGGTAGGATGCATGATGCCGGTCCGCTGACAGGTATAGGTGCGCTTGCCGTTGTCGTCCTCTTTAAATGTGCAGAAGATCACCTCGCCCTGCTTGTTGACATAGTAATAGCTTGCGTAGGGATCAATGAAGGAAGCGAAATCGTTTGCGACCTTCTCGGGAACAAAACTGCCGTTCACATAGCGCAGATCGTACATACCGCCATCCTTGGTGATGAGTCTGTCATGATCGTAGTCGGCAAAGCTGACTGTCTGGCTGATCGGTTTTCCATCCACCTTGACCTTGCCGTTTGTCAGGAGGAGGATCTGTGCAGTCAGGAAGGATTCTTCTCCCTCGGAGTAATACTCAAACCCCATGGCGCGGACATTCTGTTCCGCAAGTGTCACCTCGCCATTTTCGATGGCATAGAGGTCTGTTCCGATCCTGACCATACGCGGAGATGAACCGGAGCCGATCCGGATCTCCGGGGTTTCTGTCAATTCCCCATGCAGGGGCGGATCCTGTACGGGCGTCAGGTCTTCCTTCACGGTAATGGTACCGGTGAACAGCACCTCATCCTTTGCAGTGATGGTATAGCTGGTCGTGCCCGGCTTGACGCCGTAGATGACCTGAAATGTTGAGCCAAAGGCCGGATTGGATTCCTGATAATCGAAGACCGCGACCGTATCATCAGTGATGGTGGTGGACACGTCATAATAGTCATAGAAACCCTCTAAGAGACCGATCGGCAATGCGCCGATTTCAGCAGAGAATCCCTGCTGTACCGTCGCATCTGCGCAGCGCATCGCCGAAAGCCGCTGCTCGAGTGTGATCTGCGGCATTTCGTCCAGCCGGAAGGTTTCCAGCGGGATCTGCTTGGTAAAGGAAATGTCTGTGACCGGAACGCCGCTGAGCTGGAGATTCCGCAGATGCGGGATCTGTGTGAGCATGGTAAGATCGGTCAGCTCGCCTCCCCGGAGATGAACGTAGGTCGCACTTTGCAGGCGGTTCATCCACGAGAGATCCGTCACGCCGTCGAGCGAGAGCAGGATGCTCTTAGCATCGTGCAGCTCCTGTTCGGTCAGGATATCGTCCTTGTTGACGTTGACCATGCTGTCCTTTAACAGCTGGGAATAGACAGCTTCCTCCAGATTTGCCGGGACCGCATCCTCAGCCGTTGCAGGCAGAGAAGCAAAGCTCAGCAATACGGAAAGGCAGCTCATGGCCGCGAACAATTTTTTCATCATATAGCCCCCCCTTATTTTGGGATCCGGTAGCGGATCATTGATTTTATTATTATAGCATATCTTTGTGCGGATTGCAAGGGGGCGCTCTAGATCCGCACGGAAATCAATTTTGGGGGTTCTGTTAAGAGAACAGGCACATTTCTTTCCCCCCACCCCCCTGCTCTGCATAAGCGATCAGCTGCGCTCGTTCCTCGCTGGCTGCCTGCTTATCCCCAAGGAGGGGGCTATTTTTGCAGGGGGCTGCGCCCCCTCCACCCGCTTGCCTTGAACATTTTTACAACATCTGCATGGATTCTCTTAAAAATTGATTTCCGCGCTCTAGATCCGTTCGCCAAAAATTAACATTCTGTCTATTAATTTTTTGTCTGTTTTGGTGTATAATGAAAGTGAATAGGCAGGCAAGTGACGCTGGGCAGGGCGGCTTTGACAGCGGCATAGGCGCCGGATGAGCGGCAGCACTTGCGATCTCTGCAAACGGGGGGGTGATGGATATGACAGGCATGACTTATAATAATTCCTACGACGTGGCTGCGGTGATGCTCTGCGTCAGCTGCATCTTCTACTTCCTCATGTCCAAACGTATCCGGCATTTCAAGCATACACTGTATGCCATTCTCTGCGGCTGTGTCCTTACCGGAAGCCTGAGCAATATTTTCGCCGGGTATTTCGCCAGGATCCATCATCCGGTCGCCGCAAATCTCGCCATCAATACATACTTTCTCGTGAATGTGCTGACCATGTGCGTATTCGGTCTGTATGTCCAGTGCATGAACGGTTATCTCATGAACCGGCATAAAAAGTACTACCTGCTGTACAGCATCCCTGCGGTGCTTGCGGCGCTTCTGATCGGTGCGAATTTCTTCCTGCATTTCCTGTTCTATTATGATGCGGACTGCCGCTATGTCCGCGGTGAGGCGTTCCTGCTGATGCACCTGCTGACGGTCTTCTACCTCGTGCAGACGATCTATACCATCATCCGGAATGCGGTCTTCGTGCAGAAGCAGAAGATCATCTACCTGCTGTCCGGTCTGGGACTGGTCATCGCTGGTATCGTGGTGCAGATGCTGTTCCGGCAACTGCAGATCCAGCTGTTCACGGAAGCCGTGATGCTCACGCTCATGTCGATCGTCTTTGAAAACGCCAGCCTGGAGGTCGATCCTGACCTGAATATCTACAAGCGCAAGGTGTTCCTCGATTTCTACAAGACGGTCTGCGATCTGAAAAGCGAAATGACACTCATCGCCATATCCCTCGTGAATACAGAGCAGCTGCTCAGTACGCTGTCCTCTGAGGAAAAGGCGGCTGCCTTCCGCAGCGTGTGCGAAAAGCTCTCGAAGCTGGTCGGACACAACAATGTGTATACCTATACAACAGAAAAATATGCGGTCATGCTGGAACGGCGCAATGTCAGGAACTATAACATCGTGGAGAATGACTTCCTGATCGCACTGGAGGCGATGTTTAACCAGAGCTGGTCGGTCGGCGATAAGAAGGTCTTCTTCAATGCGCTGGTGACGGTGATCCATCTGCCGGAGGATGCGGAGAGCGTGACGCTGGATTCCATTTTCCACCGCGGCAGAAATCTGAATTTTGTGGATTCCAATATGATCCTGCGCGATCACAAGGATGTGGATATTCTCCGCAAGCGCACGCGGATGCTCAATGCGGTGCGGCGTGCCTGCGAGAACCGGTCGTTTCTGGTGTACTATCAGCCGATCTGGTCGGTGGATACCAGGTCGGTCGTGTCGGCCGAGGCGCTTGTCAGAATGGATGATCCGGAGCTGGGCTTCATTCCGCCGGACGAGTTTATCAGTGCGGCAGAGGAATACGGCCTGATCTCGGATCTTGGCGAGATCGTGCTGGAGAAGGTCTGCGAATTCTGCGCGACGTATCACCCGGAGCAGTACGGCATCGAGTGGATCGAGCTGAACGTCTCGCCCTATCAGCTGGGCGATGCGAATATTGTGCAGAAATTCGCGAAGATCCTACAGAAATACAATATTCCCGTCTCCTTTATCAATCTGGAGCTGACGGAGACCGTGGATGTGTTCCGCAATGGCATCTTTGAGGATACGCTCAGGCAGCTGAAGGATTTTGGGTTTACATTCTCGATGGATGACTATGGGACAGGCTACTCCAACCTTGCCAACCTGATGTCCAACAACTACAGGACGGTGAAGATCGACAAGTCCCTGCTGTGGAAGGCAACGGACAAGGAGGGGATGGATTTCCTGATGATCACGGTCAACCAGCTCAAATCCATCAAGCTGCAGGTGCTGCAGGAGGGCGTGGAGACCAAGGAACAGCTGGATATCATCACCGCGTTCGGCGGCAATCTGATCCAGGGCTACTACTTCTCGAAGCCGATCCCCGACCGGGAATTCATCGCCTACTGCAAGGGACGGGCTGTGCTGCCATGAGAAAAGAACAGATCGAATCTACGACCGGCATCCTTCCGGGTGAGCGCATCACAG
>JAFPXW010000120.1 GCA_017394565.1 Oscillospiraceae bacterium
AATTCCTAATTCCTCATTCACTACGCAATTCCTCATTGCTCATTCCTCATTGCTCATTCCTCATTCCTCATTCGCGAAGCTCCGCTTCGCGACGCGAAAACGGGCATCCGCAGAAATTCTGCCGGTACAGGCAGTACTCCGCGGAGAGCTGGATGGAGCGCTTGTAGCCATCCTTCTTCTTGAAATCCGTCGGGAGCCACGGCATCCCGTAGATACCGCCAAGCTCCTCGCCGCATTCGTTGATGAACACCGCGTCCTTGTGCGGACTGAGCGTCAGCGTCGTGGAGAACCGGTCTGCACCGATCTGCAAGGCGGCTTTCGCGGCTTCCTCCAGACGCAGACGGATGCATTTGCGGCAGCGTGCGCCGCGCTCCGGCTCGTCCGCCAGTTCCTTTGCAAAGGCAAGGAATCGCTCCGGTTCGTACTTCCCCTCGATGATCTCCACCGCCGCCGGCAGGGGCATCTCCTTCACCAGGCGGTGCAGTTCCTCCAGACGGTAGCGGTACTCCGTCTCCGGGATGATGTTCGGATTGTAGAAAAACAGCGTGATCCTCGCGTCCGGTGCCAATCGCTCCAGACACGCGCTCGAACACGGCGCACAGCAGCTGTGCAACAAAATATGCGCCGGGGTTTCCGACGCATGAAGGATCTGTTCCATTTCGAGCTGGTAATTGCGCTTACCACTCATTCTGCTTCTCCTGCGTCGGAATCTTCTGCAAGGCTGTCGTCCGCATCGCTCTCATCAGGAGCGCTGCCAGCCTCGTTGTTTTTCATGAAAGCGACAATGCCGTCCTTGATGGCTTTGGCAACGGCTTCTTCGTTGTCGAGGATCCACTGAGAACCCTCCTCGTTGTCGTGAAATTCGATCTCCAGCAGACAGCAGGGGTAACGGTTGTTGATGATCTCGTAGAGGTCGCGCTGTGTCTCGTCCTTCAGACCGCGATCCTCGGTCGGGGTAAGCTCCGCAACGCGGTTGTAGATATTCTCGGCAAGGGCGCGGCTTCCGGAGATATTCGCGTTATAGAAGCACTCGGTACCCTGACCGCCGACCTCGTTCTCGTTCTGGTTGCTGTGGAGGGACACATACGCGCCGCAGCCCAGCTCGTTGCCCTTGTTGACCTTATTCTTGACGTTGTCGGTATCCTGGCACATATACACCGTATAGCCGTCCGCTTCGAGCATCGCGCGTACCTGATTTGCGATGTCGAACATCACGGTCTCCTCGTTGAGCTCCTCATCGCACGCATAGAGGTTGTCCTCCTGCGTGGACGGGCTGAGGTAGATGGCCTTGGAATTGTCAAGCTTGATCGACTTGGTCGCCGGCTGGGTGGTCTCCGCCACGTCGATGATGGAAGTGGTGCTCTCGCCGGTCGCCGGCGTATCTCCGGTCTTATTCTTTCCGCAGGATTTTGCGAGGCTGACGATGACGACGATCAGAATGACCAGCACCACCAGCGCCCCCAGCAGACGATCCCACCGTGCGCGTTTCATCAGATTGTTATGATTGTTAGCCATGAACAGGCCTCCTTATAGATTCGCAAAAATTTTGATACATTACTATTATACACGGTGTGGGGGGATTTGTCAAGGAGAAATGCGAGAGAGAATGAGGAATTAGGAATGAATAGTGAGAAAATCAAGAACGCCAAATCCTATAAGGGAGGAAATGTGACCATCTTGGCCATCTTGGGTGTAGGAAAGTCTTTTTGGCTGACGATTTGTAATAATGCCAAATCAATCAAGAACGCCAAATCCTATAAGGGAGGAAATGTGGCCATCTTGGCTATCTTGGGTGTAGGAAAGTCTTTTGCGCTGATGGTTTCTATACTTCCTATGATTCGGCAAAGTGGATCAGGTTTCCGGAGGGACAGTATACCATCCATCGAATTGCGGTCGCGTGAGGCATCGTACTGCGCCGTTTCCTGCAAGAGATTGTCGAGTGCCTTTTCCCAAGTGTTTGCTTCCATCGCAATACCTCCTGAAATGATTAAGAAATAGGTTTCGGAGGAAAGCCCCTCCATAAAGGGGAAAAAACACCAAAAGTTGTACGTTTCGGTACAACTTTCTGAAATTCCGCTACAAAGTTTCAGTTCTATAGACAAATGTACACCCAAGATAGCAAGATGGCAACATCTCCGCCCTTATAAGATTTGGCGTTCTTGATTTTCTATATGATTCACTATTCATTTTTCAGGTTCTGTTAGAAAAACAGGCGCGTTTCTTTCCCCCATCCCCCAACCCCCTTCCCAGGAAGGGGGCTTTACTTGCAGGGGGCTGCGCCCCCTGCACCCGTATTAAATAACGTCCGCGAAGCTACGCAGATGCCCAGCGAGCGTGCGAGCGCAGGCAGTCGCTTATGCAGAGCAGGACACCACAACTACGAACTACGCACTACGAACTACGCACTGCTTCCTCATTCCTAATTCCTAATTCCTCATTCCTAATTCAAAAAAACTCCCCCTTGACAACCGCCGGTTTCTATAGTAAAATAAAGGTGTATCCATTTCCGCTGATGCACTGCCGGAATGGGACGAATTTTACATTTGAGAGGGGAAGCTTTTATGAAAAAAGTGATGGCATTTATCGCAAGTCTGTCCATGTGTGCGGCGGCTCTGACGGCACCAGTCCAGACTGCGCTCCCGGCTGTTGCCGCGGATTCCGGCTATAATTACGCCGAGGCACTCCAGAAGTCCATGTTCTTCTACGAGGTACAGCAGTCCGGTGTCCTGCCGGAATGGAATAACGTCCTCTGGAGAGGCGACTCCATGGTCGATGAGTCCGGCAAGGAGACCGATAAAGTCCCCGGCGGCTGGTTCGATGCCGGCGACCACTTCAAATTCACCCACACCAATGCCTACTCTGCCTCCATCATGGCCTGGGGCTATCTCGAATACAAGGACGCGGTCGACAAGTCCGGTCTGGGCAAGGATTACCTCAATAACCTCCAGTGGGGCATTGATTACGTCAATAACTGCTACCTCGGCGACGGCAAGATGATCGGCACGATCGGCGACTTCGAGGGCGGTTCGACTGACCACAATATCTGGTGCAGCGCCGAGGTCTACCTGCGCAAGCATCACCTCAACAACGGCGACTGGGAACGTCCGTATGACACCATCGAGAATTCCTCCACAGCGGCTCTCTCCGCAGCGGCACTCGCCGAGGGCTACCTCATCTTCAAGGACACCCAGCCCGACAAGGCGGCGGAATACCTCAAAAATGCGAAGGAACTGTTCTCCTATGCCGACAAGTGGCGCGATGCCAAGGATGTCGGCGGCATGAGTGGTTTCTATAATACCTCCTCGTGGCTCGATGACTGTATGTATGCCGCAGGCTGGCTCTACAAGGCGACCGGCGATCAGGCTTACATCGACGTGATCGAGAAGGACTACATCCCGAATTTCCCGACCGAGAACCAGTCCACCGAGCCGAAGTTCACATGGGGACTCTGCTGGGACGATACCTCTCAGGCGGCGGCTTACCTCTACGCCGAGATCACCGGCAATGAGCAGTGGAAGAACCACGTTGCCAAGCATATCGAGCACTGGATCGACGGCGGCGGCGACATCAGCTACACCTCCGACGGTCTGGCATGGCTGTTCCAGTGGGGATGCCTGCGTCACGCGACCACGACCGCATGGCTGGCGTTCGTTTCCGCTGACAAGATGTTCGCAGACGACACCGCAAAGGCAGAAAAGTTCCGTACATGGGGCAAATCCCAGATGGATTACTGCTTCGGCGACAACGCCCTCGGCATGAGCTATGTCCTCGGCATGGGCGACAAGAACCCGACCGCCATCCACCACAGAACCGCTTCCGGTATCCACGACGACCACTGGAACGACCTCGGCAAGGACACCAAGTCCGATGAGGGCTGGCAGACCGAATACGCCCACACCCTCTACGGCGCCCTGATCGGCGGCCCGGACAAGGACGGCAACTACGACGACGAGAAGATCTCGGTTTCCGATTATCAGTACACCGAGGTCGCGATCGACTACAACGCAGGCTACACCGCCGCACTGTGCGCAATGCTTCAGGATTACGATTCCGGCAAGCCGCTGGCAGATTTCCCGCCGACCGAAACTCCGAAGTGGGCTGAATGGGAAGTGGCAGCCGTCCTCAACGGCAGCGGCGACAGCTACACCGAGGTCAAGGCGTGGGCGATGAACCACACCGCATGGCCGGCAAGAGTTGCCAAGGATATTTCCTACCGCTACTACTTTAATATTGAGGAGCTGCTCGCGGCAGGCTATTCTCCGGACATCATCACCGTAGAAGCGAAGTCCCAGCAGTACCAGGAGGGCGAGGAAGGCTATGCGACCGTGTCCGGCCCGTTCAAGTACGACGGCGATCCGACCGGAAATACTTACTATGCAGAAGTCAAGTTCGCAGACGGCAGAGCGATCCAGCCGACCGGTCAGTCTGAGCATCGCGATGAGGTGCAGTTCCGCGTGTCCATTCCGGATGCCATCGACGGCACGCCCACCAAGGGCGCATGGGATCCGACCAATGACTGGTCTTACGACACCCTGCTCG
>JAFPXW010000121.1 GCA_017394565.1 Oscillospiraceae bacterium
ACAGCAACACTC
Source organism: Oscillospiraceae bacterium (assembly GCA_017394565.1). GTDB lineage: Bacteria > Bacillota > Clostridia > Oscillospirales > Ruminococcaceae > UBA3855. Next base: position 13 of record JAFPXW010000121.1, read on the forward strand.
GACCGGTATCAGCGCGAACCTGCTGACAAGCAGAATTGGGGTGATCAGCGATGAGCAATCTGGTATTACAGCATCTGGAAAAGATCTATGACAATCAGGTACAGGCAGTTTATGACTTCAATCTGGAGGTGCAGCACGGCGAGCTGATCGTACTGGTCGGGCCTTCCGGCTGCGGCAAATCGACAACACTCCGCATGGTCGCAGGACTCGAAGACATTTCCGGCGGCAAGCTCATCATCGGCGGACGCGACGTGACGCAAATGCCGCCGAAGGATCGCGACATTGCGATGGTATTCCAGAACTATGCGCTTTACAGTCACATGACGATCTACGAGAATATGGCGTTCTCGCTCATGCTGCGCAAGGAAAACAAGAACGAGATCCACCAGAAGGTCCTTGCAGCAGCAGAGATCCTGGAGTTGACCAGTCAGCTGAACAAGAAACCCGGACAGCTTTCCGGCGGACAGCGTCAGCGTGTGGCAATGGGACGTGCGATCGTCCGTACTCCGCAGGTATTCCTGTTTGACGAGCCGCTGTCCAATCTTGACGCCAAGCTCCGCAGCGCAACACGACGGGAGATCCTGCTCCTGCACAAGCGCCTGAACGCAACGATGCTTTACGTTACCCATGACCAGACGGAAGCGCTGACACTTGCGGACAGGATCGTTTGTATGTCGATGGGCCATGTGCAGCAGATCGGCACACCGCTGGAACTTTACGATACGCCGGCAAATCTGTTCGTTGCAAGCTTTATCGGCCTGCCACCGATGAATTTCTTTGATGTGCGCATCAAGGACGGTCAGGCATACAACAATGATTTCTATGTGAACCTGACACCAGAGGAATGTCAGCTGCTGTCGGATTATGAGGGACGCATCGTGACAATGGGTGTTCGTCCGGAGAATATCGTGCAGGGCGGTTCGATCGAGGTGAGTGTCATTTCCAATGAAAATCTCGGTCATAATACGCTTGTCAACGGCACCGTCGGTTCGCAGAAGATCACCTGTAAGTTCCGTGACTGGTGCAGGTATCAGTACGGTGATATGGTCGAGGTTTCGTTCAAAAAGAAGCATTTCTTTGACAAAAAATCGACCAACGCCATCAGAATGAAGTGAGGAGGAATTGCAGATGTCAAACAAAACGACCTCCGGCGGGATCGGAGCCAGAATCAAGGAATCCATCCGCAAGTCCCTGGTTTCCCTTAAAAGATCCCCGCAGAACATTCCGCTTGTGGCGCTGGCAGCAGCGTTTCTGGTCTACTCGCTGAATCTTTCGTCCATCGCCAACACAACGGCGCGTATCAACGGTGCGAATATGGGACAATGTGAATTTGCTGCGATGCTGTTCTCGATCCTCGCATTCGTTGTATTTCTCAGAGCCTTTCCGCGCAGAAAGCCGGTCAGCAAGCTGATGCTGGGACTTCTGTCCGGAATGCTGGCAATTCTCGTCGGTGTGGATGCTGTGTATCTGACGCGCATCGTCAGTGCGGTCACCAGAGCCGAAAATCCGATCATCATCGACCAGTCATCGCTTTACATCAGCACAGCACGCACGGTTGTGACCATCCACATCATTTGCATCTGCCTGACAGCAGTACTGTTGATCCTGCTGCCGTTCTACGCCAATCTCATCCGGAAGATCAATACCTCGATCGACCTGGAGGAAGGCAGCAATATGACAGCACTGGATGCAGTGGAGTAAGAACCTGTCCACATAGGGATTCATGCACGTCTTTTCGTCAAATTTTGCCAGTGACTGCGTTAAAAATCCTTGAAGGGCGACAGCCCGTCGGCGGATTTTTGCCTTGTTACTGACAAAATTATGCCTGAAAATCCGTACATTCACCCTATGTGACAGGTTCTAAGGAAATCCGGAAA
>JAFPXW010000122.1 GCA_017394565.1 Oscillospiraceae bacterium
ATCCGTCGGTGCTGTGCCGCCCTTAAATGTGGAATTGGTCGGATAACCACCAATGTCGTTCTGGCTGTCGATATACCCCTTTAATACTAATCCCCAAAACTGCAATAGACATTGCAGTTTTGGGAGCGGCTGACTTTGTCATCCGCTGTTTTGTGCAGCAAAGCTGCACAAAACCCGTCTCATGCAATCCTCTACGCCGCCTTCGGCGGCTAAATTCCGATAGATTTTATCTATCGGAATTAAGAGGATTAGTATAAGCCGGATTTTTTGCAGGAGTAAGTGTAGGTACCGTTCTTGGTTTCCTTGATATACCGGCTGTCGTACATATCGAGTCCCTGTGCATTGGCACCGACATTGGACAGTACATCCTCATAGGCTTTATCAGCGGACTGGACGGTAATCAGGCTGTCCCACATCGGATCGTCCGTTCTTGTATCCGCAATGCTCTGCGAGGTGGAGGTTGCACGCTTCTGCTCCCACGCATCCTGCGAGGGGTCGAGCTTTGTTTTTCCGTTAATATCTGTCATCTTATTGCCGAACGCATAGACCTTCTGCGGCACCTTTGCGGCATTGTCCGAGATCACGACCAGTGCCATATCTGCACTGACTGGTCCCATCTTGTAATAGTTGCTGACAAATTTGAGCCTGCCTACACCGCCGTCTGTGGTGCGCTTCTGCCAGTTGTAGACAACGTTGTTGGTGATATCCAGACTGCCGCCGTAGCTGATACCGTCCTTTTCGTAGCCGCCGGCGAGTGACCAGTTCCGGTCGGTGCAGTGGGCGAGCAGATTATGGTGGAAGCTGCCGATATTGCCGCTGATGGATGCGGCAAATGCGTGTGGGCTGACCGATGTTCTGTCCACGCTGTAATGGACAGATTCGTGCAGCGCCTCTGCGATGATGTTGCGCTGGAACGTGATATTCTTTGCCTCACGGGACGAAAAGCCCTCGTCGGTTGACCATGAGATCGAGCAGTGGTCGATGATGCAGTGATTGCATCCTCGCAACCCCATACCGCCCATCGACTGACCGCTGTAATCGCCGGGACGTACTCGCATATCGCGGATCACAATGTCCTCTGCGTACTCGGCACCCATGTCATAATTGATGAGTGTAATGCCATCGCCGGGGGCTGTCTGCCCTGCCACATAGACATCACCGCCGTCACGCGGAATAATGAGTCTGCTTTTCAGTGCAATCACGCCGCCGACACGGAACACAACGATGCGAGGTCCCTTTTCGACTTCGAGTGCCTGCCGCAGACTGCCCTCGCCGGAATCGTTCAGATTCGTGACTTCGATGATCCGTCCGCCTCTGCCGCCTCGTGCATCCGCACCGTAGCCTTCTGCGGTCGGGAATGCTTTCCGGGCGACGGTGAAAGAATAGACCGCTCCTTTTATGACGTTGCCATTCTTGTCAATCGTATCGACACGCCAGTAATTGGGCACCAGCGAGGAATGGCTGCCATTTAACGCAAAATAGTTTGCAGTCTGATTGCCCTGAAATTCTGCGAAGCTATGGGTTGCATTCAGAACACTGTTATAATCTGTTCCGATGTAAACATCATGGCTTGCTGCGTTCTTTCCGGCTGTCCATGAAAGCCCTTTTGTCTGATCGTGCCGCGGCTCATTGTCGATCGGACAAATTCGTGAGATGCCCTGCACAGGATCACCTGCATCAATTTCAAAGGCGTTGAGGTAGGCATTGTTGACAGAGCCGTTACCCTCCGGCTGGATCAGAACAGTCACAGTCTGCCCTGCTGTGACATCGAATGTCGAGAAGCCGAATGCAGCAGCATCATCATTTTTGACACGGGCAACTGCGGCAATGCCGGAGCAGGTCTTTTTGCCGTTTACGGTGACGGACATCGTACTGGTCGCCAGTCCGTCCATGCAGCTATGCCATGTTTTGAGTGTATGCGTACCCGCTGACAGACCGCTGATCTCCAGCTTGATCACGCCGCCTTTTTCGCCGCCGTCAATGGTCACGCCGTCCATTGTGAGCGTCGGTGTGGAATCATCGGTGCGCTGGAGTCCTGTGTAGTCCACGCTTTTGATGCCCGAGCCGACCGAGCCGCCGTTACTGAGCTTGAACGTCAGACCGTTGAAGCTTGCCGAAGCGGATGAGCCGCTGGCAATCGCCCAATTGCAGGCAGTCGGTGTTGTGGAAAAGAAACGGTTGTCATTGGCATTCAGGTCTACGATGAACCGTTTGCCGGATGCATCTGCGGAGGCGGTTTTCATCTCATTCCCGGCGGTCATTCCGCCGGCTGTCATGCAAAGAATGCAGGCACTCAGGAACGCAAGTGCTCGTTTGATGGGATCA
>JAFPXW010000123.1 GCA_017394565.1 Oscillospiraceae bacterium
CAAAGGAACGAATATAACTGAAAGAAAACTGCTTTGGTAGACAAATCAGTTTTCTTTTTGGTGCTCCCGACAGGACTTGAACCTGCACACCTTGCGGTATTGGATCCTAAATCCAACGTGTCTGCCAATTCCACCACAGGCGCATATTTCATTTACTCATTTTCATAAAAAAGCAAGTTGTATTCAGCCCATGATTTCTCCGAAAAGCCGTTGATCTGACAAATAACGACCTCTTCCCATCGTTCTCTTAGTGACCTTCCGTCAAATACCTTTGCATCAAAAAGCGCCTCTGCTGTTTCAAACTCACAGCCATCCGGTACATCACAATAGCCGATCCAATACGGCTTTTCATAGTCTGCAATAAAACCAATAAAATGCTCGCTTTCTTCCGCATCCGTCCGAAAATAAAAAGCAGTTTCATCCATTGCTTCGCCATGCTCTTTGAAAAGCTTTAAAAAACGTGGAAAATCATGATACCATTCCATCTATATCCCTCTGCCGTCGTACTGCTTCCAGACAGCATTATACCACAAAATCCCGTTTTTGTCAATACCAAAAGAAAAGTCCGGCGAACCGGACTTTTCTATTAAATATTCCGCATTGTTACAAGCTTCTTACTCTCCGCGCTTCTTTCTGCGCAGGATACCCGAACGCCATGCAGTGAACAGACCTGCCAGCGTCAGCATCACCGATCCCGATGCAACGGCTGCTGTCTGCGGTGCGTTGTTACCAGTCTGCGGCAGATTGACCGCATCACCATTCTGGTTCGTGCCTTCGCCCGTCGCAGGATCAATGGTGTAGAAGTCGATCACATCGCCGTTTTCATCTGTCATTGTGATGTACAGACTGCCGTCACGGTTCACAAACGATTCCACTGCAGCTGCACGCCGGCCGGTCTTCTGGAGCAGATCCTCCTTGGCCCATTCCTCCAGCGTCTCGCGGTCATATGCGGCATTCTCCGGATAGTCCGTCTCGAAGGCGGTCTTGATATCCTCCGGTTCACCGTCCATATTCACGCCCTCTGCGGTAACGGGATCCACCGTGTAGATCTCCTTCACCTCTCCGGTTTCATCCTGCATCGTAATGACCACAGTACCGTCCGGATTCACCTCCGACGTTGCATAGGGTGCTTCCTCCGGAATATGCATGATCGCCATTTCCTCCAGCTCTGCCGTTGTGTAATAGCTGAACGAATCGAAATCACCTTCCTGGACAAATACAAACGTATCCGGCGCATCGTCACCCCAGACTGCCACAACAGAGCCGTCCTCCTGTACGAACAGATCCGCGCCAAGGGACGTTTCTGCTTCGTCATCTGCAAACGTCAGCGTCATGCCGACCGGTGTCATTTCATAGGTAAAGTCAAGCCCGTCGCCGTCCTCCAGACTCTGGAACGAACCGCCGCCATTACCGTTGAAGCTGAAATATCTTGCGCTGTTTCCGGTTGCCATCCAGATGCCTGCCCGGAACGGATCCTCCATCAGGGGCAGCGTGCTGAGGAGATCTACTTCCTCGCCATTGCCATCAGTACCGGATGCGCTGTACTGATCCACAACGTAAGTAGCATCACCGACCTGGATCGTTACCATGCCCTCGATACTGCTGAGAACCTCTGCCTTTTCCGGACGCTTGCCTGTCTGCGTCTCGTAATAATCCAGTGCCATCTCACAAAGCTCCTCATCGCTGAAGAACCGGAACAGCCCCAGGTTGGTATCGTTCACCTTCGCGAGCGTCAGTGTCGTGTCATCTTCAAATGCAAACAATGCATCACCTTCATCATAAATGAAGTAATCTGCCGGCACATCCTTGCCGTCAAAGTGGAATACCACCTGGTCATTCTGGACGTCATAGGTAAAGGTGCGCTCCGACTTGTCCGCCTGCGAAAGTGCAGTCACGCTGTTCGGAGTATTCATCTCCCAGTACTCGGTCTTGCCGTCCTGATCAAATGCCATCCATACGCCGTTAAGATCTGTCGGGATCACCGGGAACAGCTCAACGAGGCCGATCTGCGGCGAGATACCGATGCCGGTCGTATGATCGATCTTGGCGGTCGCCATCAGGATCTCTCCCTTCCTCTCATCATCGACATAGATCCGTACCAGTACCGTTCCGGTCGAATCGAGGGAGGTCTCGGTGCGGGAGATCTCAAACATCGGGAAGGAGGCTTCCATAAACGCCTTCACTCTGCCAACGATCTGGTCCGTGGAATAGAAATGATAATCGTCCGCTGTTCCTTCGCGCTCAAAGAAGATCATCTCCGAGGTACCGTCCTCATTGACCAGACGATAGGAAAGACTGCTTACCTGCTCCACACGGATCTTTCTGCCGTCTGTCTCCAGAACGCCGTCCTTCATGGTGTAGGCGGTTTCGGTTCTGGCGGCATCCTGGTAAGCACGGTAGACCATATTCTTGCCGTCAAAGCTGTAGACGCCGGCGTGTCCCTTATAAATACCGGATGGCAGCTCCTCCGCCAGTTTTGCCTCCTGTGCATATACCGACATATTGAACGCCTTGTCCACCGCGGTAAAGCTGTAGGAGGACATATCTGTGATGTCATATTCAAATGTGAATACGCCGTCCTCGTCCGGCTCTGCCACGATCATATCCGTGAAGTCCACATCCGCCGACTCTGCCGGATTGAGCGCACCGGTGAGGGATTTGCCGAATACCGGAAGCTGGTCGTAATCGACCGCGCGGTCCGTGAATGATGGGAAGCTGACATAATAAGACGCTGCTTCGGAGGCTGCACCAAGATAATCCGGGAATGTCGTTTCTTCCGCCTCCGGATCAAAGCTGCCGGCCTGTCCGCCTCTGCCGGTACCGAGGATGTAAATACCGTCGAGTGCGCTGTCCTGTGCGGTAACGGTCAGGATCTTTCTGCCGTTCTTCTCGCTGACGGTGCCGCTGATCGCAGGTGCGGTCTTGTCCACCACGAAGGAGATCTCGATCGTCTGCGGATCTGCAATCGAATCCGCATAATCGACCATGGCTCTTGCCACACCGCGGTACTCGCCGTCCGCAAGATCATTCAGATCATTGCGGTTCTCGCCGGTGAGGGAACCATAGCGCATCGGAACCGGTTCCCGCTCGCCCTCGGAAACGAGATTGCCGTCCTTGTCATAAATATCCAGACCTTCCCAGCAGCCGTAGCGCAGCGTATCCAGCGTGAAACCGATGGTATCAAGAATGCCGTCGCTGTTCGGAGAAATGTAGTAGGTATCCGGCGCTTCATCAAGAAGGGCCAACTGTTCCTCTGTCGCATATTCTGCATAGAGCGAATCCTGCTCCGCGAACGGATCGCTGCGTGCATCCTCTGGCATCAGCTGCTGGATCTCTGCCATTGTCCTGACTGCCTTTGCAAAGGACGGCGTATAGGTGTAGCCGAAATCACCGATCAGGCTCGTCGTCTGGACGCTATCCGCCTCAAAGATCGGCACCTTCGCCCAGTCGCCGTGAAAGCCGAACAGCGGGATCGAAACGTCGCAGCAGTTCTCTGCACCCTCCAGCAGGAGGTAGCCCTCCACGAAGAAACCGTTCGTGAAGATCTCGCCGATCTGCGCCGTCTGTGCCGGATCCAGCTGCATGGTCACCTGCTCGGTTCTGGTCTCCCCTGCTGCCACATGAGTCAGCGCACCAAGATCTGCTGTGCAGTTCAGCACCTGCTGACCTGTGATGTGATACTGCTCATCCTTATCTTTCCACTCGCTGCCGTCCGTCGTC
>JAFPXW010000124.1 GCA_017394565.1 Oscillospiraceae bacterium
AGATCATAAATAGCAAATTAAATTCCGTAAAATAGCCAAATCCATCGCGTGGTGCGATCTTTTGCGCTGCACGCTCCTGTGTGAGATCCGTCACACGGCTCCAGACGTCCTCATTGAACAGTTCAGTCCGCGCACGGATCATGGCTTCCTCATCGCTCAGGAAAAGCTGCACGACAGGTGTCACATCCGAGAATTGCTCCAGATAGCGCTGCCCCGGGCGAAGATCCTTAGCGATCTTGTCACCCGACGTGTAAACGCAGGATGTCACGAGCCTTGTGCCGGCCTGCAAACCGTATTTCGCCGTCAGCTCGTCCGGAAATCTGAGAAATACCACCGCATCCATCTCATCGGAATACGCCGAAACGATCAGCGGCGAAACGGATGCCACCACCGCCGGCTGGGTATCGCCGTTTTGAAGGTACTGGCTGATACGCTTGTACTGCTTATTGAAGTACGCTTTCTTCGCACCGCTGACCTTGAGAATGTCATCACGCAATTCTGCAAATTTCTCACGGGACAGCCGGACAGCGCCGGCATTTTCTGCCATTGATGCAGGATCTACATAATTTTCCATCATTTCTGCCTTTCTTATTTTTCCGCCAGATAGTCCTGGATGACCTTGAGGAAGCGCGGGCCGTACTTGTCCAGCTTGACACGTCCCACGCCGGAAACCGCAAGAAATGCCATGTCGCTGACAGGCTTCTTCCGCGCCATATCCTGCAGCGCCGCGTCCGTGAAAATAATGTACGCCGGCACGCCCTCTCGCTTGGAGATGGCGGCACGTTCGGCCTTCAGCTTTGCAAACAAGCCCTCGTCCACGTCGGCAGGAAGCCCATTTTCGCGTCGGGAGGGCGGTGCAGGTTTCTCGTCCTTGACGACATTCATGGACAATGCCGGGCGTTCCTTCAGAAGCTGTGCCGACCTGCGGTTGAGGTTCAGCGTGCTGTACTCACCGCCCTTCGTGATCCAGTTTTCTGCCAGCAGGTAGTCGATCATTTCGCGGCATTGTTTTTCCGACACATCCTGCATGATGCCGTAGGTCGAGAGCGTGTCCGCAAACTTGAATTTCTCGTATTTTTCCGCCTTGCTGCCGCGCAGGACGTCGATCACGGCTTTCGTGCCGAAATGGAGATTGCGCTGATGCAGCCGGTAGATGCAGGACACGATCTTCAGTGCATCGACGGAGATGTCACGCTTCTCATAGTTTGTCCGGCACGAGCTGCAATTGCCGCAGTAATTCGGTGTATTTTCTCCGAAATACCGCAGCATATAGCTTCGCAGGCACTCATGCCTTGTGCAGTAGAACGTCATAAGCTTCAGGCGTTCCTGCTCCTTCTCGCGCAGGCGAATGCGCGTCTCCTCGTCCAGCTGGTCATTGTCGCTGGAATGGTCGATCATGAACTGGTTCGTCCGCACATCACCCGGTCCGTACAGCAGGATGCACTCCGCGCGGCTGCCGTCACGTCCGGCACGTCCGGCCTCCTGATAGTAGCTTTCGAGGTTTTTCGGCATATTGTAGTGAATGACAAAGCTGACATTCGACTTGTCGATGCCCATGCCGAAGGCATTGGTCGCGACGATCACGGGCACGCGGTCATACAGGAAATCCTCCTGATTCCGCGAGCGTTCCTCATCGGAAAGACCGGCATGATAACGCCTTGCGTCGATGCCGTTTTCATTCAGGCTTTCGGTCACAGCCTCGACGCTTTTCCGCGTCAGGCAGTACACGATGCCGGCTTCGCCCTCGTGCTCGCGCAGGAGCTGCAGCAGCGTGGCAAACTTGTCCCGCGGCTGCATCACGCCGAAATAAAGGTTCTCCCGGTCGAATCCGGTCGTGAGCGTGTAGGGGTGATCCAGGCCTAAGATCCGGACGATATCCTCGGCGACCTCCTGCGTTGCCGTCGCCGTGAAAGCGCTCAGGATCGGGCGATACGGAAGTCTTTTGAGAAACTCGATGATTTTCATGTAGCTCGGGCGGAAATCCTGCCCCCACTGGGAAACGCAGTGGGCTTCATCCACCGTGACCATCGCGATCCGCACATCCTGCGCGATCCGCAGGAAGCTCTCGGTCTCCAGGCGTTCCGGTGCGGCATAAAGGATGCGGACCTCGCCGCTGTAGACCTTTGCCAATGTCCGGCGGTAGGTCTCCTCATCGAGAGAGGAATTCAGATATGCCGCAGGGATGCCGTTTTCGAGAAGTGCGCGGACCTGATCGTGCATCAGCGAGATCAGCGGTGAAATGACGATGGTCATGCCCTCCAGCAGCATCGCCGGCACCTGATAGCAGATGGATTTGCCTGCGCCGGTAGGCATGATGCCAAGGACATCCTGTCCGGACAGGATCGCGCGGATCAGTTCATCCTGTCCTTTCCGGAAGCTGTCGTAGCCGAAATATTGCTGTAGGATCTGCTCCGGTGTCAAACGATCTCCTCCTTTCTGCGATTTATAGCCCATTCCAGAGATGCTCAGAGAGAATGACATTGCCGTCGGCATGGAATGTCACGCCCTCGGCTTCCAGCAGCTCGCGCTGCCTGTCCGCGCCGCCGAATGCAAACGCCGGTGCAAGTCCGCCGAAGCGGTTCACGACACGATGACACGGGATCACACCAGGTTCGGGATTCGCGTGCAGCGCATAGCCGACTGCTCTCGCCCAGCGCGGATTCCCTGCAAGCTGCGCGATCATGCCGTAGGTCGCGACCTTGCCGCGCGGGATCCTCCGCACGACCGCGTAAATGCGCTCAAATGCCGTTTCCATCATTTCTCCCTCCATCTCCGGAAATCCATACCCTTCTATTATACTATAAAACTGTGGAAATTGCAAGGGGATCAGTGAATTTCCCATGGAGATCCGGGAGGGTGTCTGTGCCTGGTTTTCCGTGAATTTTACACAAAAAAGGAGCCGCTCAGGCGAGCAGCTCCGCATTTTCAGAATTCCCGATCAGCAGCCACAGCCGCAGCCGTTGTTATTGTTGTTGCAGCCGCAGCCATTGCCGCAGCCGCAGCACATGATGATGAGAATGAGTACGATGATCCAGCAGTTTCCATCAAAGCATCCGTTCATAAGTCATATCTCCTTTAGGAAAGTAGTATTTGGAGCAGCGCTTTCTTGCGCCGTCCATAGTACATCATATGACTCTGCCGGAAATGTGTGACTGCCCGGAAACGTTTCAACAGGCGCTCAGGCAAACCTGAAGCTTTGCAGGCAGACATCCTGCCCGAAGCTGAACCTGACTGTATGACAGCCGTCCGCCGCCAATTCCGCCGTGATCTCGCGGAAATCCGTATACCCATCGCAAGGCGGCACCGTCAGCTCGGCGACAGGCTCCGGCGATGCGTCCAGATACACACGAACCGGAACGGCGTCCAATGGGGATGCTGCGCGGATGGTCAGGGACTTCACGCTGGAAAGGTCGCAGTTCTGGTAAATGAGCTGATTATCCCAGCGTCTGCCGCGGACGTGGGTTTCGCCCGTCATTGGATCGGTGAAAATTTCCGTGCCTGCCTGCGCATCCCAGAGCTGTGCATCCACAGACTTGCGGACATTGCGCGGCGGGATCGTTTCGCCGTCGATATGAATGGTTTCCGTCAGGCGGATGTCCGCACTCGACGCACCGAGAGAAATGTCGTACTCTCCGGTCTCAAGCGTGAGCTTCCCGCGGCTCACATCCCAGATCTCCAGCTCGCGGACCGGTGCGAGCGTGGACAATTCCACCGTTTCACCGGCTTTGATGTGAAGACGCTCAAACGCGATCAGCTGGCGGATCGGGCGGCGGATGCGCTCGGACTTCGCGTGGGCATAGACCTGCACCACTTCATCGCCGTCGCGGTCGGAATCATTTGTGATCTTCGCCGTCACGCGGATGCCCTCCGGTGTCTGTTCAGCATGGAGATCGCTGTAGGTGAAATGCGCGTAGCTCAGCCCGAAGCCGAACGGATACTGCGCCTGTCCGTCGAACCAGCGATAGGTCATCTTGTTGTCGACGATATGGTAGTCCTTGATGGACGGCAGATCCGCATCATCGGCATACCACGTCTGCGGCAGTCTGCCTGCCGGATTGTTCTCGCCGAAGATCGTTTCCGCAAAGGCATGGCCAAGCTCCGGCCCTGCGTGATTCGTCCAGAGGATGGCGTCCGGCTCGTCCAGCAGATCGCCGAGTGCATAGGGATAGCTTGAAACGATGGCAAAGATCACTGGAATATCTGTATTTTTCAGCGTGTCCGAAAGCCCCCAGACGTGTTCAAACTGCACCGCCGGCAGCGAGATGGTACGGCGGTCAAAGCACTCTCTCGCGACCTGTTCCGGATCGTTGCCGCCGCAGTAAATGACTGCATCACAGCTCTTGGCAAGCTCCGAAATGCGTTCCCGACCATTGGAAACCGTCTCCATCAGGAACATCACGGATGCATCCGGTCTTGCTTTCGGACGGCAGACCACGCGGCCATTTTTGTCGAGCGTCAGCTGACTGCCGTGGAGGTAATCCGAGATCACGCAGCCGGTCAGACGCTCCGGATACTGCTGCTGCAAGGTCTCGCTCGTGTACCAGCCGTATACCTCCGTCTTGCCCAGATGCGGCACGCCTCCCTCGAGCGTCAGGAAGCGTCCGCTCCGGACATGGCGGAGATTCGTCCATTTCAGGTCATCGTCGTGCTCGCAGGAATAGAATTCCGCCGCATTCTCGAAGTCCGCGTC
>JAFPXW010000125.1 GCA_017394565.1 Oscillospiraceae bacterium
AAAGTCGCCGTGAAGCTGCTTCCTGGAGATTGTAAGATGGCAGAATTATTCACTGCAAATGTAGAAAACCGCGGGCTTGTCCTTGATCCAAGGACAAAGCTCGCGTTCATGTTGACGCTGGTCATATTTGCGCTTGGCGGCACCGGCAGCGAGATCACAGCTGTGCGATCTGGTACCATTGTGATCAGCGTGCTGCCGATCCTGCTTTTGGTAACGGCGAAGCAGTACCGGAAAGCCCTGATCTTCGGGGTTCTCTATGCTGCGGTCAAATCCGCTGAGATCCTGCTCCTGCCGAAAGCCTCCGGCGTGGTACTGTCTCTGCTCGGCATCTGCTGCATGATCTTCGTGCGCCTGATGCCCGGGCTCATCATGGGCGCATACCTGCTGTCCTCGACCACAGTCAGCGAATTCATAGCTGCGATGCACCGGATGCATATCCCGCAGCAGATCACCATTCCGCTGTCGGTAATGTTCCGGTTTTTCCCGACAGTGCTGGAGGAATTTTCCTCGATCAATACTGCCATGAAAATGCGCGACATTCGCATCGGCGGCAAAAATGCAGGTGAATTCATCGAATACCGGCTGGTGCCTCTGATGGTATGCTCCGTGAACATCGGCAGTGAACTATCTGCTGCCGCGCTTACCAGAGGACTTGGCACGAAGGTGCGCCGCACAAATATCTGCAAGATCGGCTTCCATGTGCAGGATGTGGCAGTCCTGCTGCTGACGGGCGTGCCGTATGCACTTTGGCTTTTTGAGCTTGTTAAACAACTTCCGGGGGTGTGCAAATGAAAATTGCTGCAAAACTGAACAATGTCACATTCCGGTATGCAAACGGAACGGCCGGTGCCCTGAACTCGCTGTCCCTGACCTTGAAAGAAGGAGAATGTGTGCTGCTCTGTGGTGCGTCCGGCTGCGGAAAAACAACGGTCACAAGATTGCTCAATGGCTTGATCCCGCAGTATTATGAGGGGGAACTCTCAGGGAAGGTCACGGTGTTTGACAAGGAGATCCGCAGCACCGCCATCGAAGATCTGGCAGGAATCGTCGGCAGCGTGTTCCAGAATCCCAGGAGCCAGTTTTTCTGTGTGGATTCGACAGCTGAGATCGCGTTCGGGTGTGAAAATATGGGCTTGCCGGAAGCTGAAATCCATCGAAGGATCGGCAAAACCGTTACTGATATGAAAATCAGAGGTTTGTTGGACCGAAGCATCTTCAATCTATCCGGCGGCGAAAAGCAGAAAATCGCCTGCGCCGGGGTGGCTGCCATGCTGCCGGATCTCATCGTGCTGGATGAGCCAACCTCCAATCTCGACCTTGATGCGATCCGGGAACTGCGTGAGATCATTGCAGTATGGAAAAAACAAGGAAAAACCATTGTCATTGCGGAGCATCGGCTTGGCTGGCTGGAAGGGCTTTGCGACAGGATCTGTCTGATGGAAAACGGCAATATCACAGCAGAATTAAGTGGGGATGCGTTTTTCGGACTGACGACAGAAACGCTGAACCAAATGGGGCTGCGTGCGTTTCACACAGAGAAGAATTACCTGGATGGGAGGAACGGATTGTATCCGATCAAGCCGTTTTCCGAACATGGTCGGATCACGCTGAAGGGCTTTACATTCCGCTATGGAAAGCATCAGGCGCTTGCCATTGACCATCTCGAGATCCCCAAAGGCTCTGTCACGGCAGTGATAGGTCATAACGGCGCCGGAAAATCCACCTTCACCAGATGCTTTTGCGGCCTGCAGAAAGGGTTCCGCGGGACAGTCAGCATCGACGGAAAGCCGCTGCGCCCCAGGGACATGATGCGGCTGTCCTACATGGTCATGCAGGACGTCAATCACCAGCTTTTTGCGGAATCCGTTCTGGAGGAGGTCATGCTCGGCGCTGTCGGTCCCTCGGAAGATGCGGCACTCCAGATCCTGGAGCAGCTTGGCATTTCTGCATACAAGGATCGTCATCCGATGTCTCTCTCCGGCGGACAGAAGCAGCGCGTTGCGATCGCATCCGCCTTGCTTGGCGGAAAAAAGCTGCTTGTTTTCGATGAACCGACGAGTGGGCTGGATTTCCGGAGTATGGAGTGTACTGCCGCGCTGCTGCATTCACTGGATAAGGCGATCACCGTGCTGATCGTCACACACGATATGGAGCTGATCGACCGCTGCTGCACACATATTCTGCATCTGGAAAATGGCTCTGTTTTGTAGATTCTGGCATAAAAAAGCAGTGCGATTCAAAATGAATCGCACTGCGCAGCTTGTCAAAAAACTCCTTTTCTGGTGATGGCGCACCGGGGAGTGCCCACCCCAATGCTAACAACTTAACAAATTGAACAAGCGTCCTTCTTTCCCCCCACCCCCACCCCCCCCCCCACGGAGGGGGCTTTTTTTGCCGGGGGCTGCGCCCCCTGCACCCTGCTATGCCTTGCGGCAAGCGCTAAAGTTGTTAGCATTGG
>JAFPXW010000126.1 GCA_017394565.1 Oscillospiraceae bacterium
CTGCGTTTCCTCTCCTTGTCTGCGCAGAAATTCTGCTCAAAAATCTGCACATTATTTTAGTGTCAACACGCCCTAAATGAGAAATTGTGCATCCTGCCGGAATCATTTCCGGCATCTTGCATTTCTGACGCAGATGTGCTATACTAAAAAGGATGTGACTTTGCAGGAACACGGATTGACAGGTGTTCCCATAGAAAGGAGGGATCCGATGGCAAGCAGGCAGTATCCGGATCCGCGCACCGACCGCAGATCGTTCGGTGAACTGATGGTCCGCATCGGTATGATGGTACTGCACAGCCTCCGGGCCGTGGTCAGGATCCTGTGGTTTTTTTTGTTTGGCTTCCTGCGGATGCTGTGGTATATGCTCCGGCAGGTCGGACGTTTTTTCAAGCTCACAGGCCTGGGCATCCGGCAGGCGTTCCGCGAACACAACCGCCCTGCGCAGGAAATGCTCGACGGCATGAAGCAGGCAAAAAAGGAAGGCACCGGTTCGGCGCTCCGCCATACAGCCAGATTCATCGGCGGTTGGCTGTTCGGTGAACACGGCTTGTTCCGGACAGGATTCAATTATGTGCTGCCGGTGGTCTCGCTTGTTTTTCTGATCGGCGTCATCCGCTACGGCTTCGGGCTGGATTATGCGCTGGCCGTTACCGTCAGCGGCGAGGAGATCGGCATTGTCAGCGATGAGAATGTCTTTGAGGAAGCACGCGAGGAGGTCCGGCAGCGGATCGAGCTCACCGACGGCAATGTCCAGCTTTCCTATAATCCGGTCTACACGCTGCGCATCGTTTCGGATGAGGATTCGTTCACGACGTCGCATACCATCGCAGACCGGCTGCTCATCAGCTCGCATGAGGAACTCAGCGACGCTTACGGCGTGTATGTGGACGGGGAATTTGTCGGCGCCGTCGAGGACAAGGACAAGGTCGCGTCCGAAATGAACGCCGGACTTGCCAAATACGCCGCGAGCCTGAGCGACAACGCGAGCGAGGTGTACTATACAAAGGAGATCAGCTATCAGCAGGGGATCTACCTGAAGGCTTCCCTCACGCCGGAGGAGCAGATGATCCGCAAGCTGACAGCGCGGACGGTTTCCGAGGGCAGATGTGTCGTCAAGCCGACGGATACGCCGCAGCTGATCGCGGCGACGCACGGCATGACAGAGAAGGAACTGATCCGCCTGAATCCCCGCATCGAGGATCACTTCCGGACGGGTATGCTGCTGAAGGTCTATAATTATTCCCGCGCGATCCCGATCGCATACACCAAAACGATGAACGTGACAAGCTACATCAACTACGGCACGGTCAAGGTCGAGACTGCGGCGCTCAATCTGGGCGTGGAGAAGGTCATCTCGAAGGGCGTCCTCGGCGAGCGTACCAGCGAGGTGCGCGTGACCTACATCGACGATACGGAAAGCGGCAGGGAAACGCTCAGCACCGTCATCACAAAGCAGCCTGTCCCCGAGCAGATCGGTATCGGCACTTACAAGCCGGAGCCTGCAAGCTCCAGGACGGTGCTGGACGGTTCCGGGCAATTCGGCTGGCCGGTGAACGGCGGCTACATCAGCGACCATTTCGGCGGCGAACGCAATCACAAGGGACTCGACATCGCAGCCCCGACCGGAACGGAGATCTACGCCGCAGAAGGCGGAACCGTCTACCGCGCCGGCTGGAATTCCGGAGGCTACGGAAACTACGTTATCATTGACCATCCGGACGGCTATCGCACGGTGTACGGCCACGCCAGCAGTGTGGTCGCGTATGAGGGACAGGAGGTCGAAAAGGGACAGCTCATCGCGTATGTCGGCTCGACCGGCGACTCCACGGGCCCGCACTGCCACTTTGAGGTGCGCATCAATAATATCTGCCAGAACCCGGAGGAATACCTGCGCGTGAATGCGGATTGACATTATTATATATAGAGAGAGGAGCTGTTCCGGATGGGACGGCTCTTTCTGCGTCGGGAGTACTTTGTCGGATGTGCCAAACTTCGCAAGAAAAAATCGTCCGGATACACAAAAATCTGATGTTCACAAAAAGTTTACAATTAGATCGGTGGAAATCTGGAAAAAGGCTTGACAATGCGCCTGCAATATGGTATACTAAATAAGGTTCGAGGAAACAAGAACCAAACGATATGCGAAGAAGCGGAAGGTTGCTGGCGGTTTGTCAGGGAATTTCCGTGGAGTATGTCCGATTTTAAACCGGGCGCAAAGGAATGTCGGCACAGTAAGTGCAGCCAACATGATCTGGAATTACCCAGTGTTACGGTGGGAACAGCGTGTGCAAAAGCACAGACGCTACGAGGATCATGCGGCTGAAAGTACTGTCATTCTGTCCGGAAACTCATCACAGGAGTTTGCCGGCTTTTTTACATCTTCGCCGTGCGATACACACGGAAAGGTGGAAAAAGGAAAACACGATATTCCTGAAAACCTGCCCCCGAAACAAACCAAGGAGGCGAAAACAATGGCAGTAAGCGAAAAGATCAGAATCAAGATCAAGGGCTATGAGCACGCAACAGTGGATTCCGCTGCA
>JAFPXW010000127.1 GCA_017394565.1 Oscillospiraceae bacterium
AAACGATCTGGAGGAACAGTTCTCTCATAGCAGTATTGATCGCATCACATACGAGGTCAGTGTTCAGTGCTTCCAGAATGGTTCTGCCCGGCAGGATCTCTGCTGCCATAGCGGCGGAATGTGTCATACCGGAGCAGCCGATGGTCTCTACCAGAGCCTCCTGGATCACACCCTCCTTAACGTTGAGGGTGAGCTTGCAGGTACCCTGCTGCGGAGCACACCAACCCACACCATGTGTGAAGCCGGAGATGTCCTTGATCTCCTTTGCCTTAACCCACTTAGCTTCCTCCGGAATGGGAGCCGCGCCGTGAGCCACGCCCTGTGCGATCGGGCACATTGTTTCAACTTCGTGCGAATAAATCATATCTTTACTCCTTTCGGTTTGTAGAGGTAAACCTTCCCTATGGTATGACACAGTGCCGTGTGCGAGACGGCACAGCGAAGTCCACCGTGTGCGAAGCGGCGGAACTCCTGTTTGTCATCAGGAAGCTTTATCTCTCAGGCAGCCGGAAAACTGTCCTACTCTATATTTTACTACATTTCGTCTGTAAAATCAAGTCCTTTTTGTAAAAAAATCTTTCCCCTTGCATTTTCTGCGTAAATATGCTACAATAATGGAGAAAATCAAGAGAGAAAGGAGCCTCCATGATGCAATATAATTACACAGAGCGTGCCTGTCAGCTGTTCCGTGAGGGCATGAACTGCGCACAGGCGGTGCTGATGGCTTTCAGCGACGTGACGGGACTTGACGAGGTGACTTCCATGCGGCTGGCGTCCTCCTTTGGCGCGGGCATGGGCCGAATGCGCGAGGTCTGTGGCACCTGTTCCGCGATGTTCATGGTAGCTGGACTGCTGTACGGGCCGGGTGAGGGATTCACCGACAAGGACAAAGGTGAGCATTATGCCAGGATCCAGGAGCTTGCCGCGGCATTCCGGGAACAGCACGGGACGATCGTCTGTCGGGAGCTTTTGCAGGGGCTGAAGGTCACCAGTGATCCGACACCGGAGGCAAGAACGGAGCAATATTACAAAGTCCGCCCGTGTATCCGGTTTGTCCGCACGGCAGCAGAGGTGCTGGACGCCTACCTGGAAGCGCACCCGTTTGTGCAAGGATAACACAAGAAAAGCCCTCCGTACACACGGAGGGCTTCACTTTTAATGATTGCCGATCGACATGATATACTGCTCGAGAATATCCACCGAGCCTGCAATGCCGGTCTTGCTGCTGTCGAGACAGATGTTGTAGGAGCTGGCTGCACCCCATTTCCAGTCAGTATAATGCTGGAAATACGCCGCACGCTTCTTGTCGGTCTGCTGGATCTCACGCTCGGCTTCCTGCGGCTTCCTGTTGTGGAGGCGGCAGATGCGCTCGATCCGCTTTTCCAGCGGCGCATGGATGAAAACACTGACCACGTCATCGCGGCCACGCAGAACATAATTCGCACAGCGCCCGACGATCACGCACGGTCCCTTATCCGCGATCTCGCCGATCGTGCGGAACTGTTCCATGCAAAGCTGCACCGGAAGCGGCAATTCCATGCCATACATGGTCGAACCGGTCGCAAGTGCGTAGAACCACATACTTTCCTTTGTTTCGTCGAACATCTCAAATGTGTTCTCCGAGAATCCCGAGCGTTTTGATGCCTCCGCAAGGATCTCCTTGTCGTATAGCGGCACCTGAAAACGATTTGCCAGAAGCATCGCAATTTCGCGTCCGCCGCTGCCGTATTCTCTGCCGATCGTAATAATTGGTTTTTTCATAGAATCACGCCCCTGTCTGTTGCGAATTTGTTTATAGTTCTATTATACCACATTCCGAGCGTTTTGTCTATATTTTTTGTCAATTTTTACAAATTATTTTTCGCCAAAAATCACTGCCAGTGCATCTGCTGCACTCATTTCCTGCAAGCCCTCGGGATCCGTGAGGAAATTCTGGGTATCCCAACGGAATCTGCCGCAGTCCGCTGCCGCTGTTGCAAGATAGCTCGTCGATTGCAAGGTCACCGGATAGCGCGAACACCAGTCGGGATAGTACTTGCTCATGTAAGTTTCTGCCAGCTTGTAAGCCTGACAGCTTTCCGATGTGCCGACAGCGCCGATTTGCACACCGCCGCCCGGTTGTCCCTGATGGCTGTAGGAGGGTGTACTGTGCGCAATCACGATGCTTCCGTCCGGGCAAGTGCCCAGCGAGATCCAGACGTGACCACTTTTACTCATGATATCGCCGGGTTTCATCGCTGTTGCGGCGGTACCGGTCGGCTTCGGGACGGAGTGCGTCCAGCTTCCCCAGCCGTAGCCTGCGAAACGTCGAGCCATTTGCGTCGATTTTCCGCCGTATCCGGGGAGGTCGTCCGAATCGTGGAGCGTGTTGTAGACCGCCCAGCTCACAAACCCTGAGCAGTCCAGGCCAGCGTAGTGATACTCGTTAAAGCCGCCGTATGGGTAGTAGCTGTTGGGCGGATCGGGCTTGCTGGTGTTGCCGTCCTTGTCGCGGTAGGTGTAGGTCATGTCCTGCTCGCGGTAGAATCGCACCCAGTCCGGAGAAACGCCGATCTTCCGGCTCGACCAGCCCGAACCGGTGTCCTGCCAGTTCCATGCGCCGCCGAACACATACAGCGTCGTCCCGACCGGCTCCATTGCGGTCCGGAGGAAATTTTTCAGCGTCCGCACACCCGGCGTTCCGGAGACCGGCGGTGTGTACTCCGGTGCTTCGGTCGGAAGCTCCTTTACGGCTACAACGGTTCCGTTTTCGAGCGTCACACGGAAGGGATACTGCTCCTTGAGAAGATTCTGGATCGGGTACGCATAGGCACCAGTTTCATCACGCGCCGTGCTATCGATCGTGTAAAGCTGTTCTGCTCCGTCCACCTGAAACCGATACTGAAAATTCTGGGCATTGGCAAGCTTTGTGGCGGATTTGCCCCAGTCCTTCACACCGAGGTAGACCGCATCCACATACCGGATGTCGGCAGACAGAAATTCCCCAAACGCCAGTCGCCCGCCAGAGCCGGCATAAGCCGAAAATGAGAGTATTACTGCGGCATCTGAGGCGTCTGTCGTTCCGTCGGCATTGACATCACTTGCAGCTCGCTGTGATCCCGTCAGGCCGTCACTGCCTGTCGCGCCAAGCCGTGCTGCTGCGACCAGCACCACAGCGGCATCTGATGCGTCCACAACCCCCGAACCATCCGGATCGCCAAGCGTTTCCTGCGCTGAAACGGAAGTGTGCTGCACCAGACTGCATACGCACAAGGCAGCCGCCAGCGCTGCACAAAATTTACGGAATATCATATGGTTTCCCCCTATTGCGAAATCTCTGTATTCCCATTATACTATGGAATCCACGTTTCGTCAAGTATACTACGCGCTATTGCAAATCGTAATAACGATTTGCAATCCGCCGTCTTTGACGGCGGGGCGGCACTGTGTGCCGCTAAGCGCTTCGTTTATACGCCCTCTGCC
>JAFPXW010000128.1 GCA_017394565.1 Oscillospiraceae bacterium
ACGGCGGTTGTGGTCGAGCATGGTGTGCAGCGTTTCCTCCAGCGAATAGATCGGCTCCCAGCCGGTATCCTCACGCAGCTTCGAGGTATCCGCTTCGATCACCGGCACATCAGACGGGCGGAGCCTTGCCGGATCCTGCTCCACGGCAATGGATGTGCGGCTCAGACCGAGCAGGGTGTCCAGCAATTCCTGAATGGAAACTGCCTTGCCGCTGCCGACATTGTACGTTTCGCCGGCGATGCCTTTCTGCATCAGCATGGTGTAGGCACGCACCACATCGCGCACGTCGGAGAAATCGCGCTTCGCCGAGAGATTCCCGACCTGCATGACCGGAGGGCGCAGACCGGCTTCCATTTCCGCGATCTGAAGCGCAAAATCTGCCGCCACAAATGTCGGCGACTGCCCGACACCGATGTGATTGAATGCACGCACCATCACGATCGCCATGCCGTAAGCACGGGCATAGACACTGCCGATCATGTTCTGGCAAGCTTTCGTCACGGCGTAAATGTTGCCGGGATGCAGGGCTTCCGTTTCCTGAATGGGACACGCACCCTCGCGCAGATAACCGTATTCCTCACCGGAACCGACCAGCAGGATGCGCGGATAATAGCCCTCAATGCTGCGGATGGCTTCGAGGAGATGGAGCGTGCCCTTGATATTGACATCAATGGTGAGTTCCGGATCCTTCCACGAAACGGAAACCGAGCTCTGCGCCGCAAGGTGATAGATCTGCGCCGGACGGTGGGCAGACAATAGCTGCCGGATGGCATTCTGATCGCCAAGGTCGAGATCAAAGACCTCCACGCCGTCCATGCGGATGTGTTCATGCCGGAGCTTCGTCGCGCCTGCATCCTGTCCCTCGTCGAGGAGCTGCTGCAGGAGGTACTTTCCGACGAAACCGCCTGCACCGATGACCAGTGAATCCATGTTATACACCTTCCTTTAGAACGTCGTAGATCTTCTGTAATGTTTCCTGCGGCTCGTACTCCTGCCGCACCTTGTTGTAAGCATTTTTGCCGAATTCACGCCGCAATTCCGGACTGTTTGCGAGCTTCTGGATGGCTTTGGCAAGGGCATCGGCATCCTTTGGCGGAACGGTCAGACCGGTCTTGCCGTGTTCGCTGACGAACGGCACCCCGGAGGGCAGGCTCGTGTTGATGACGGGCTTGCCGTAGACCATGGCTTCCTGCTGGACGATGCCGAAGGCTTCCGAACGTTCGACCGACGGCAGGATGAAAATATCGCAGTCCGCGAACGCCGCTTTGAGTTCCTCATCGGTGAGTTTTCCGAGAAAATGCACCGGAAGCCCCTTCGCATCCTGACGGAGCTGTTGTTCGAGTTTCCCCGTGCCGCAGATGAACAGTTCGCATCCCTCGACCTGCCGGAAGGCTTCGAGGAGGTAGGACACACCTTTATAATAGACGAGCCGTCCGACGAACAGAAGCTTCAGGCGGTAGCGGTTTTCCAGCTTGTCCGTGAGGATGGGGAACTGCTTGGCATTTTCATAGCGGCTGATCTCCAGCGGATAGGGGATGACGCGGCATTTATCGCGGAATTCCGGCAAATGTGCCGAGCCGTCGATGTGGCCTTTCGTCGCGGTGATGATGGCATCCGCACGCCGGAGGAACCGGTGCAGGAGGGGCTTGTAGAATTGCAGGAGGAGTTTCTGCTTGACGACATCGCTGTGCCAGGCGATGACCACGCGGCATTTGCAGTGCGAGAGGATGCTGGCGGAATCTCCCAGCGTAAAGGGCGTGTGGATCTCCACCACGTCCGCCCATTCGGAGAGTTCCCTGAATTTCCGGAAGAACTCAAACGACAGCGGACAGGAGAAATACGTCCCCAGACTGCCGCACCGGATGATCTCTGCGCCGTCGATGCGTTCCGTATCGCCCTCGCCGCGTTCCTGACAGACGAGGACTTTGACCTCGGTATCCGGACGGGCAGCAAAAGCACGCGCCCGCTGTTCGACGAGCGTTTCGATGCCGCCGATGTGGGGTGCGTAGAATTTGTTGACTTCGAGGATCTTGAGCTTTTTGTTCATAGGATCTCCTGATAGACCTGATACAGCAGATTTGCGCTTTGTTCCCACGAAAATGCCTTTGCACGCGCCAGACCTTCCGCGGACAGGCGCTCCCGGAGGCCGGCATCTTCATGCAGGCGGGAAAGTCCGGCGGCGATGGAGGAAATGTCCTGCGCCCGGACGATGACAGCGCTCTCGCCCGTGACCTCGGGCAGGGAGGCGGCATCGGACACGAGAACGGGCGTACCGCAAGCCATTGCTTCGAGCGGCGGCATCCCGAATCCCTCATAGATCGACGGGAATGTGAACGCCATCGCACCACTCATGAGGGCGCACAGGTCACATTCCTCGATATACTGCGTGAAAATGACCTTGTCCGAAAGTCCGAGCGTGTTCACTTTTGCGAAGATCTCATCATACAGCCAGCCCTTGCCGCCGGCGAGCACAAGCTGTGCCGGTGTATCGAAATTTCGGGCATACTGCGCGTAGGCTTCGATGAGGTTCACGAGATTCTTGCGCGGTTCGAGGGTGCCGAGGTAGAGAAAATACTGCGCGGCAATGTGATGCTTTTCGCGAACCTGTGCGATCTTCGCAGGATCCGAAACCGGATGGAAGCGCTCGGTGCTGACACCGCAGGGAACGACGCGGATCTTGTCGGCGAACTGCGGATAATAGCGGATGATCTCGGTTTTCGAGAATTCCGAATCGGTCACGATCCGGTCGGCGCGTTTCATGGAGGGGACAAGTCCGAGGTCGAGCATGGTTTTCGTGCGGCCGCGGACGGTTTCCGGAAAGGCGCGGCAGACCATGTCATGCACCGTGACGACGGTCCTTCCGCCGACGTGGGGCGGCACGATATAATTGAAAAAGTGCGTCAGATCGTTCTTTCCAAAGAACCACGAATACGGCACCGGAACGAACGTGCTGACTGTCCGGTAGGCATACGGGATGCAGAAAGCGTGCTTTGCGGCGACATTGTCACGCAGAAACGGCGCAATATCCGCAGCACGTTCCGCGAGGTGACGCGCCGCGAAATAATTGAGCGTGAACTGATCCTCCGGATGGAGGCGCGTCATGGCTTCGACCTGACCGGCTTCGCAGTAACCGATGCCGGTGCGCCGTCCCATCAGGGGGATGGCATCAAATGCGATCTTCATTTGTCGTATGGTATGCCCATCCCTTCTGAAAATTTCCGGATCTCATGTTCCAGAAGGCGGATCTGGTCCTCCTTCTGGGCATCCGGAATGTTCGGATCATTCCGGAGCTGTTCGATCTTCTCGTTCATCATGTCGATGGTGGTGAGCGTCTGCTCGATGAGTTTTTCCTTGTGCTGTACTTTGGTATTCTTCCCGAACAGTTTTCCGAGGAGTCCCATTAAGCTTGCCCTTTGAGCTGTGCGAGGTCATTCTTGACCATGCGCTCTACGAGTTCTGCGAAATTGATCTCGCGCTTCCAGCCGAGCTTGGCTTCTGCCTTGGCCGGATTGCCGAGGAGGACATCGACCTCTGCCGGACGGAAGAACTTCTTGTTGACCTTGACAATGACCTTGCCGGTGGCAGCGTCCTTGCCGATCTCGTCGACGCCTTCGCCCTCCCAGTGGATGGAGATATTGACAGCCTTGAATGCCGCCTCAACGAATTCGCGGACGGTTCTGGTCTCATTGGTCGCGATGACGTAATCATCCGGCGTATCCTGCTGGAGCATGAGCCACATGGCCTTGACGTAGTCCTTGGAGTGGCCCCAGTCGCGCTTGGAATCGAGGTTGCCGAGTTCCACATGATCCTGCATTCCAAGCGAAATGGCAGCAGCGGCACGGGAGATCTTTCTGGTCACGAATTCCAGGCCACGGCGCTCGGATTCGTGGTTAAAGAGGATGCCGGAGCAAGCGAACAGGCCGTAGCTCTCGCGGTAATTCTTGGTGATCCAGTGGCCGTAGAGTTTGGCAACGCCGTAGGGACTTCTCGGATAGAAGGGCGTTTTCTCGGTCTGCGGCATTTCCTGCACCAGACCGAACATTTCGGACGTGGAAGCCTGATAGAAGCGTGCTTCCGGCTTGACATTGCGGATGGCTTCGAGCATATTGGTGACACCGATCGCATCAATTTCCGCGGTACCGAGGGGCGTATCCCAGCTGGTGGCAACGAAGGACTGTGCGGCGAGGTTGTAGACCTCGTCCGCCTGCGAAATGCGCATCGCAGAGATGAGGGAGATGGGATCGGTCATATCGGCATAGATGAGGTGGACCTTGTCCTTGAGGTGTTCGATGTTGCCGTAATCGACGGTCGCCTTGCGGCGCCAGATGCCGTAGACCTCATAGCCCTTTTCGAGCAGCAGTTCTGCCAGATAAGAGCCGTCCTGTCCTGTGATACCGGTAATGAGTGCGTGTTTCATGGGTGATTTCCTCCTGATAAAAAACAAAAATTATAAAAGTTCCGTGCGGTTCTGGGCGCGAAGTTCTGCGAGGATCTTCTTGATGTCCTGGGTGCTGTTCTTGTCGCAGACCAGCAGGGCATCGGGGGTATCCACGACGACGATATCTTCAACGCCGAGTGCAGCGATGAGCCGTTTTCCGCCGGAGATGGTGCAATTCTTGGTGTCGATGCTGACGATGTCGCCGGAGAACATATTGCCGTCCTGGTCGGTATGGTTGATGCGTTCGAGCGCGAGCCAGCTTCCCACGTCGTCCCAGCCGAACGAGCCGGGGATGGTGTAGATGTGGTCGGCTTTCTCCATGATTCCGTAGTCGATGGATTCGGACGGCAGTGTGGAGAACTGCTGCTCAAGTACCTCACCGAAATGCGGTGTGCCGTAGGCCTCCACGATCGGGACAAGCCCGTCGGATAGTTCCGGCATATACTGCGCGATGTTCGCAAGGATGGTGGAAGCCTTCCAGATGAACATACCGCTGTTCCAGAGATAGCTGCCGGCACGCAGATAGCCGCGTGCGGTTTCCAGGTCAGGCTTCTCGACGAAGCGCTCCACCGTATAGACACCGTTTCTGCCGGAACCGGATACATATTTAATATAGCCGTAGCCAGTTTCCGGATAGGTGGGTGTGATGCCGAGGGTCACGAGATTCGAGCCTTCCTCGGCGGCGATGGCAGCTTTTTCAGGGTGTCGCGGTACATATCCTCCGCGTGGATCAGGTGATCGGACGGCAGCACGAGCATGACCGCGTCCTCATATTTCCTGCGGATGATGCCGGCAGCAAGACCGACACAGGGTGCGGTATTGCGCGGACAGGGCTCTGCAACGACATTTTCATGCGGGATCTCCGGGAGCTGCTCAAAGATCAGCGGAAGGTACGCGGTATTGGTCACGATGAAAATGTCCTCGGGTGCGACCAGCGGAGAGAGACGGCGGACGGTTTTCTGGATCATGGTTTCGCCGTCGGTGGTCAGGGACAGGAACTGCTTCGGGCAGGAAATGCGGCTGCGCGGCCAGAAACGTTCGCCTTTTCCGCCTGCCATGATAACTGCGGTAATTTTCATTTTGTTACCTCCTTATGATGTTCGTTCGGCTTTTCTTCGCGGAGCTTGGGGTGCAGAAGTTCTGCGTTGCTTTTCTGCACAGGGAACAGTGCGGTCTTGATGGTCATGAGGACGATCTGGATGTCCTTTCGCATCGAATAGTTCTCGATATACATCAGATCCATCCGCAGCTTGTCGTAGGGAGTGGTGTCATAAACGCCGGTAACTTGGGCATAACCGGTCAGACCAGCCTTGACGTGCAGGCGGAAGCGGAATTCAGGGAAGTGCTTCTCATATTCCGCACACAGTTCCGGACGTTCGGGACGCGGGCCGACGACGGACATTTCGCCCTTGAGGATATTGAGGAGCTGCGGCAGTTCGTCGAGCCGGCATTTCCGGAGGAATCTGCCGACGGGTGTGATACGGCTGTCGTGATCCTCAGCCAGCTGGGCGCCGTGCGTCTCGGCATCGGGGATCATGCTCCGGAATTTATAGACATAGAACGGTTTTCCGCCGTAGGTCAGGCGTTTCTGCTTGTAGAGGATGTCGCCGCCGTCGCACGCCTTGACAGCGATCGCGCAGGCGAGCATGACGGGGGAGAGCAGGATCAGCCCGAGGATGCTGAAGCCCAGGTCAAAGCAGCGTTTCATGAAGCGCTGTTCAAAGGTCAGACCGTAATTGCGGCACAGGAGCAGGGGCGTATCGAACAGCCGGATGTCCTCCGCACCGCGCAGGATGATGTCCGAGATCTTCGGGACGATGTAAGCGCGGAGCTTGCGGTCGAAGCAGAATTTGACGAGGTCATTGCGCATCTGCGGCGGAATGTCGTGGATGATGACGCCGTCATACTGGAGGATCTTCTCGCAGATGAGGTCATAGTCCTTGACAGCGCTGATGGATTCGCAGATCATATATTTATCGACGCGGTAGCTCATTTTCGTGACGAGTGCCGCGGCGGCAGGGCTTCCGTAGACGATGATGAGCCGGCGCGGCGGATACAGTGCGAAATAGATCCGCTGTGCCAGCAGTGTCCACAGCACCAGAACGACGAGCTCCGCGAAGGTCAGCAGGACGATGGGTTTGACGGCTTCAAAATGCCGTGCGATGAGGCTGATTTGCAGATAGGTCAGCGCATTCGTGCCCAGCACAGACAGAACCTGCGAG
Source organism: Oscillospiraceae bacterium (assembly GCA_017394565.1). Taxonomy (GTDB): domain Bacteria; phylum Bacillota; class Clostridia; order Oscillospirales; family Ruminococcaceae; genus UBA3855. The sequence goes on from JAFPXW010000128.1 coordinate 6,661, forward strand.
AGCAGGACATCCGTGCGGCGCAGATAGCCGACCTTGAAACCGCCGTACACTTTAAAAAACAGGAACAGAATGGCGGCATAGATGGCAATGACCACCCAGTTGCCGCGCCGGTAAAACGGGAGCTGAATGATGTCGGCGTAGGCGGCATACCACATCTGGGCAAATCCGATGGTCAGGAGTGCGACCAGAATGACCGCCGATAGGAAGGATACGATCCGTTTATATTGTTCCCTGTCGTGTACGGATTTATGATACATCCGTTGTTTTTGCAAGGGTTGTTCTCTCCTTTTGTGCCCACGGAGGGCAAAAACGTGCAGACGATCGGTATTTCTCTATGAATCTGTCAGGATGGCGTGACGTGTTCTGTGAAAGTCTGCCTTTTAGTTACTTACCTTATTATAGCAAACCCCACGGATAAAGTCAAGTGATTGGCGATTTTTTCACGAAAGGGACACAGATGTGACAAAAACCGCCCTCATTTTTGGAGGGCGGTTTGCCATATAGACTTTTCCGGAAAGCGCAGTGCTGGGCTGTGTGCGTTATCTCAGCTTTGCGCCGCAAGGCATCTTGTCGTCTGCGAACTGTACCTGTACATCGCCGTTCGGGAGGTCGGCGGCACAGATCATGCCCTGCGACTCCACGCCGCAGAGAACTGCCGGCTTGAGGTTGGCCACGATGATGACCTTCTTGCCGATGAGGTCTTCCGGTGCGTACCACTGCGCGATACCGGAAACGACCTGTCTGCCGCCCATGCCGTCGTCCAGCTGGAGGCGCAGGAGCTTCTTGGATTTCTTGACCTTCTCGCATTCGAGGACCTTTGCGACACGCAGGTCAACCTTGCCGAAATCGTCGAATTCGATCTGCGGAAGCTGTTCCTCCGGTGTGAAGTCCGGTTCTTCCTCGGTCTGCGGTGCATTGGCCATGAGGATGGCGTTCAGTTCCTCGATCTCCTTGTCGGCGTCGATACGCGGGAACAGGATCTCGCCCTTGTGGACGGTCACGTTCTGCGGCAGAACGTCGAACTTGGAGAGATTCCCGTAAGTCACGTCATTCTCAGACGCACCGATCTGTTCCCATACCTTCGGCATGGTGGTCGGCATGAACGGCGAGAGCAGGGTGGAGATGATACGGATGGCATCGAGCAGATTGTACAGCACAGAAGCCAGACGTGCCTTCTTGGTCTCGTCCTTGCCGAGCTTCCACGGCTCAGTCTCGTCGATGTACTTGTTTGCACGGTCAACGAGGGTGAAGATGGTCTCCAGTGCCTGCTTGATCTGGGTGTTGTCGATGAACGCATCGACCTTGCCGACGATGGAGGTGGCAAGGGATTTCAGCTCGTCGTCGATGGGCGCTGCTTCACGCTCAGTCGGGAGCGTGCCGCCGAAATACTTGTCCGCCATTGCCACGGTACGGGAAACGAGGTTGCCGAAGCCGTTGGCGAGGTCGGAATTGATGCGGTTGATGAGGATCTCATTCGAGAAGTCGGAATCCGCACCGAGCGCCATTTCGCGCAGGATGTGGTAGCGGATGGCGTCACAGCCGTAGCGCTCGCCGAGGATGAACGGATCCACGACATTGCCCTTGGACTTGGACATCTTGTCGCCATTGAAGGTGATCCAGCCGTGAACTGCGAGGTGCTTCGGCAGCGGCAGATCGAGTGCCATGAGCATTGCAGGCCAGATGAGCGCATGGAAACGCTGGATGTCCTTGGCGACCATGTGGACATCGGCCGGCCAGAAGGTATCGAAGTCGTTGTACTTCTCGTTGTCGTAGCCGAGGGCGGTGATATAGTTCGAGAGCGCGTCGATCCAGACGTAAACAACGTGGTTCGGATCGAATGTGACCGGAATGCCCCACTTGAAGGAAGTTCTGGAAACGCACAGATCCTCCAGACCGGGCTTGATGAAGTTATTGACAAGTTCTGTCGCACGGGTGCGCGGCTGGAGATAGTCGGTATTCAGGAGCAGATCCTCCAGACGATCCGCGAACGGGCTCATCTTGAAGAAGTACGCTTCCTCCTCTGCGTCGATGACCTCTCTGCCGCAGTCAGGGCATTTGCCGTCCTTGAGCTGGGAAGAAGTCCAGAAGCTCTCGCAGGGAGTGCAGTACTTGCCGACGTACTTACCTTTATAAATATATCCCTTGTCGTAGAGATCCTTGAAGATCTTCTGGACGGATTCGATGTGGTAGTCGTCGGTGGTGCGGATGTAGCGGTCGTAGGAGATGTTCATATAGCTCCAGAGCTTTTTGAAGATTTCGACGATGCCGTCAACGTATTCCTTGGGGGTGATGCCGGCTTCTGCGGCTTTCTGCTCGATCTTCTGACCGTGCTCGTCGGTGCCGGTGAGGAACATGACATTGTGTCCCTGCATTCTGCGGTAACGCGCGATGGAATCGCACGCAGTGGTCGTATAGCAATGCCCGATGTGCGGATTACCCGACGGGTAATAGATCGGAGTCGTGATGTAGAAATTAGACATGGGAAATTCCTCCTCTTGGAATTTTGCCCTGTGGGCAGGGCAGTTACTAATATTATAGCACGATTTTCCCCGTTTGTAAATGACTTTCCGGAATTTTGTGGAAAATCCTCTTGCATCGGGGGATTTCACGCGGAATCGTCATTGCGATTTGTTCAAAGCGAATAAATCTATCCTCAAAATTTATGCAATCCGCCAATCTTGCCAAGAAAACTTTGCAATTACTTGACAAGTACACTTGGCAGGTGTATAATAGAACCATCAAAGATGCCAAGCACACTTGGCAAGGAGGAATGCACTATGACACGCGAAGAAATTCTTGCAAAAAGCCGGAACGAAAACAAGGGCGCAGACCTTGCGGAACTGCAACTCGAAAGCAAGGCGCGGCGTATTTCGGGAGTCGTGTTTTATGCTGTCTGCATGGCGCTGTTCATTGTCACCGATGTGTTTGACAGAAACGCAGATACGGCGTTTGTGGGACTGGTGCTGGTCGGCTATGTGCTGGCACTGATGACGATGCGCGGCATCCTGCACATCCGCGGCGGCAACCGCAGGTATGGCATCACACAGATCGTGATCGGTGCGGTCGAATTTGCGGTATTGTTCCCGCTCCTGATGGTACGGTTCGTGAAGGAACTTGGTTCTTTATAAGAAGGGGGAATAGATCATGACACGCGAGGAAATTTTGGCAAAAAGCCGGAACGAAAACAAGGGCAAGGATTTTATGGAGCTGGACATTGTGAAAAAATCACGAGGGATCGCAAGTGCGTTCGCATTGATCCTCGGTGCAGGGCTGAATCTGCTGGCGACGTTCCGGTATGGCAGGAGCTTTACGATCTTCTGGGTGCTGTTCTTTGCCGCATTCGCCGCAGACGGCCTCACAAGGGGCATCACGATGGTACGCGGCGGCAGAAAGCAGGGCTGGATGTGGCTTGGCTACGGCGCTCTGATGGGTGCGATGACTGTTCTGGCGGTCATGAAGTACCTGCGTGAACTGGGGGTTATCGCATGAATGATTCGCTGGTGCTGAAAAATAACCTGAAAGCCGCACGTTCCGCGCGAAAACTCTCGCAGGCGGAGCTTGCCGCAATGGTCGGTGTTTCGCGGAATACCATCAGCTCGCTGGAAACCGGACAATTCCAGCCGACCGCGAAACTCGCGCTCATCCTGTGCATCGCACTCGATATGAAGTTCGAGGAGCTGTTCTATTTCGATGAATGATACTGAGAGGGCGCTTGCCGGAATTCCAGTGAGTGCCTTGTTTTTTTGTTGCCCGTGCATGACAAATTTCCGGCAAAACGTTGACAAAGCGGTCTACATATGGTATAATGGGACTATATCGAAATCGCTCGATGTATGGGCAATTACATGATATTCTGTCTATCATTGCAACAGGGGGGATCAAATCATGAAACGAACAGAAACCAAACACAAAACGAAGAACAGATTGCTTACCACCAATATCGTGCTGGCACTCATCCTGCTGGTGTCAGCCAATCTGGTACTGGGAACTGCGATCTCGATCCAGTCGCGTATGGCAGTGCGCTCACAGGTCGAACAGCGAATGCTCGATATTGCGAATACAGCGGCAGATGCACTCGACAGCGATGTAGTCGCCCGGCTCCAGCCGTCTGATCTGGATACGCAGGAATATCAGGATGCACTGGGTGTTCTGCGGATGTTTCAGGAGAACATCGGGCTGTCCTATATCTATTGCGTGCGCAAGGAAGCAGAGAATTCCTACATATTCACCATCGACCCTGATACCGCAAATCCGGCGGAATTCGGCGAAAAGATCGTCGTTACCTCCGGACTGCTCACCGCAAGCGGCGGCACACCGGCAGTTGACCGCAAGGCGCATACCGATGATTGGGGACGGTTTTACTCGGCATACAGCCCTGTTCTCGATTCGCAGGGCAATGTAGTGAGCGTGGTCGGTGTCGATTTCGATGCGGACTGGTACGACGAGCAGCTTGTACAGCGTGTCAGCATCATCGCGATCTTCAGCATCGTGTCGCTGGGATTCGGTCTGCTGCTGGCATTTGCGATCTCGCGGCGTTCGTACCGGCGTTTTCAGCGGATGGAACAGCAGATGCAGGAGCTTTCGCAGGGATTTGATACGCTCAACCGCATCATGATGCGCAATTCCGTGGATCGGCTGGATCAGCAGCCTAAATCGGAGCAGAATGAGCTCCTGCGCACGATCGCATCCGGCGAACAGCTCGAAGAATGCAGCGGCACAGACGAAATGTGCGAACTCGGACAGCGTCTGCGGTCGATGCAGGGTGTGATGCAGCGATATATCGCGTATCTCGACACGCTGACGTACCGCGATGAACTGACCGGAGTCGGCAGCAAGCTTTCCTATAAAAAGACGCTCAGGGAGATCGACGAGGAGATCTCCGCACAGCAGGCGATCTTTGCGGTCGGATTTTTCGACATCAACGACTTGCAGGATGCCAATACCCAGTATGGATTCGAGGTCGGTGACAAGCTGCTGATCGGAACGGCGGATGCGCTGATGCGTGTATTCGGCAGAAGCAATGTATACCGTGTGGCGAGTGATGAATTCATCGCGATCCTGCGCGGTAAAAATACGGCGGATATGAAGGATTACTTCGAGAAATTCGTCGCAGAACTGGATCGTTTCAATGAGAAAAAGAGCTGTCCGGTGCGCCTGACGGTCGCAAAGGGATTCAGTGTGTATTATCCGGACAGGGATGAGAACTACCGGAATGTGTTCCGAATCGCGGAAGAAGCGCAGGAACGTGACAAAGCGCAGTACCATCAGCTCAAAGCCAATACCTGACGGACTCAAATTCCCAGTCATACGACGGATTTCACAAAGAGCCTGCCTCTCTCCGCAACAGGAGGGTGGCAGGCTCGTTTTTTGCCGCAGGATGGGATTCAGAATCTGTCTTCACGAGATG